>JANMSA010000709.1:0-8155 GCA_031388865.1 Acidobacteriota bacterium
ATCTCGTTGCCGAGCCCGACGTAGTAGTAGGAGAATCCGGTCATGGTCGTGTAGATGGCGTTCGTGCGCACGACGGCGGTCCGCAGGACCTGGTAGACGCGCGGGACGTCGATCTCGAGATAGCCGTTGCGCGTATTCCAGCCGTCGTTGTTGCTCGTGGTGTCCGCCGTGTTGTTCTTGATCCCGAACCAGTCGGACAGGGCGGTCGAGTAATAGGACCATCCCGTCCACCGCGCCGACGCGTTCTCGGCAGCCGAGTGGAAGTCGTCGAAGTAGCGGTTGTAGCCCATGCCCAGCCGATCGCTGCGCGCGCGACCGGAGTCGTTGTGCGGAAGCTTCAGGTCGGCGTAGGGGCAATGACGCGGATCGCCGAGGAACTGGAAGCGCTCGGTGATGGGGAGGTTCGGGTCGTTGGTGGCGTCGCCGAACAGCCACGCGTCCGTGCCGCGCCACACGTACGTGCGCGACACGTTCGGCGACTCGCTGACGACGTTGTCGCCGATGCGCGTCTCGATCTGGATCCGCCGGTTCGACGGCAGCACGCCCGCGGGAATCGTGATCACCCAGCGCGCCGTGTTCTTCGCGCCGGTGCCGGGGGTGGCGAGGTTCGCCGTGAACGGCGCGGGCGACGTCGCATCGGGCAGATCCTCGACCGGCGACGGCACGTACTCCAGGGCGTAAAGACGCGCGGTGCCGTTCAGCCCTCCGCGATCGCACGCCGACGTGGCCGTGGCGCACGGTGACTTCAGCGGCGAGTTGTACAGACGGATGATCGTGTCCGATCCGCTCGTCACGGACGACCACCACATGCCCGTGGCGGCCGGCGTCTGCGATGCAGTCGTGTACGCGTACGTGTCCGGGCTCCCGTTCGCGTCGAAGTCGACGCCGCCCGGAATGGCCGCTACCTGGCCCGCGGAAGGCGTCCATGCGATGTTGCGCAGCACGATCGTGACGGGCTCCGTCAGCCAGTTCGCAACCGCTCCCGGATTGGCGACGTTCGTGTGGTACGAGTAGACGCGCAACGCCACGGCGTCGCCGTTTCCAGAGCGCAGGCGTTCCGGATGCGTCACCGTGCGGAGGTACGGAAGATCGACGGGACGCCTCGCGGCGTCGGAGTAATTCCGCACCGGCGGGAACGGGAACATCTCGCCGTGCAGGTTGATGATGATCGCGTTGCGATAGCGGTCGGGCTGCAGGACCATGTCGTCGAGCAGCAGGCGGAACGTCGGCGCGTCCGCGCTCTCCAGTCCCGCCGCCACGCGCGCGTCGAACAGCGCGCGCTCCTCTGGATGGCGCATGCCGTTGTTGTATTGGTCCGCGAGCGAGTACGGCAGCGGATTCGTCGTCGCGTCGAGTCCGTTCCGCACCGTGCCGTCGACCGACACGCGACCGTTGAAGAAGTCGGGCGGATAGTAGTTCTGCACCGCCGAGCCCGTGGGGAGCAGGCCCGGATAGAAGTAGACGGACGGGATCGCGCTCGTCGACGCCAGCGCTTGGTTCACGTACGGCGTGTAGAGTGGATCGCGGCCGTACGACAGCTTCCGGATCCAGTGCCGCCGGAACTCGAGTCCGGGATGGCGCGCCTGAAGGTCGGACATCGCGCCTTCGACGAACGGAACCATGTTCTGCATGTACACCCACCAGCCGGGCACGTTCTCGACGGCGATCAGGTAGACGTCGTAGACCTGCGTCGGCGGCATGTTCTGTGGGATCGTGCTGAGCACCCCCGCCACTTCGGCCAGCACGCGCACACCGCCGGCGTCGTTCACGTACACCTTCACGTTGACCAGGCGGACGTCGCTCGTGCCGCGCACGCGCTGCACGGTGATGCGCCGCTGGAACAGCCACTGCGTGCCGGCGCGACTGTTGCCGCTCGCGGCGTGCGCGGGATCGGTGATGCCTCTCTGCGTCGTGAGCACGGTCTGATTCGACGTGCCGTCGTCGTAGTCGTCGAGGAGCACCGTCGTCGCGCCGCTCTCGGTCTGCACGAGCGCGCGCAGCTCCTCGAGCATCGAGATCGCCTTCTGCGTCGCGAACTGCTTGTTGATGTTGTCCTGCGTTCCGCGCAGGGCCGTGCTGATCATGCCGCTGGAGTAACCGATGATGATCGCCACGATCCCCATCGACACGATCACCTCGACCAGACTCATGCCGCGCTGATTCGTTCTCATAGCACCGGCGTTTCTCATTGCACCACCCACGGACTGCGGCTGAAGAGGTAGTTGCCCATCTGCTGGCGAAGCTGGTCGAGGATCGGCGCGTCGTAGTTGATCTCGACGACGTCGGAGCCGCCGTTGATCTGCACGATGCCGTTCGACACAACCGCTCCGTCGACGACGCCCGGGGGCGAGATGATGAAGTTGCCGCCCGTCCAGATCACGCCGCTAAAGAACGCGTTCGAGCTCGGGTTGAGGATCAGGTTGCCGGCGACGACCAGGATGCCGCTGCCCTGCAACGGCCGCACGGCGTTGAACGTGGCATTGCCGCGGATGACCACCAGCGCCATGTCCGGCAGCGGATTCGGGAGTTGCGATTCGTCGTCCACGACGATGTCCGCCATCGCGATGAGCTCGTTCAGCGTGACGCCGAAGATCTGGTCGATCGTGAACGACCCGCTCGTGAAGCTCACCGCCGGACTGCCGGTGACCAATCCGGTGCCGATCCACGCCCCGGTTGACGCTGGATACGAAGCGCCCGTGCCGCTCGCGCCGCCCTGGACGCGCGACGGCCGCGTGACGCGGATGTTGTCGCCGCGCGTGGCCGCCAGTCCGGCGTTGTTCGTCGGAAGATTCAGGCCGAGGCGCTGGATGTCGACGCGCATTGTGCGGCGAGCGAGAATGAAGTTCGGCGCGACCGTGGGCGGCTGCGCCGAGTCATTGCGCACGTACACCAGCCCCTCCGACTCGAGCTGCCAGATCGTTCCCGCCTGCGGCTTTCCGCGGCGCAGGCTCACGTCGAGCACCGCGGCGCGGCGCACTTCGTAACGCCCCCACACCCTTCCGCGGTTGTTGATCTCGAACGCGCGCACGATCCCCAGCGTCGGATCCTCGGAGTCGAACACCGGAGGGATATGCCGCGGCGTGTGCGCGCAGACGCCGTTCGCGTCAACGACCGGGTTGAAGACGGTAACGGGCTGTTGACGCTGGCGTACGAACCACGACAACCCCTCGGTGAGCCCCGCCGAAGCCGCGCTCATCGCCTGTCCCTGCGATGAGAGTGAGCGTGCCACGGCGCTGCCCGACGTCCGCGTGATGATCAGCGCCGTCGTCAGCAGCAGCAGGATGAGCGTCGAGGCAAAGAGGACCATAATGAGCGCCGCGCCGCGCTCTCTTTCTCTGCGAACCATGGAGACACACCCCTCCCGCGACCGCGTTTCGGGCTTTTTCCGAGGAACTGAAAAATGTAGGTGAAAAGAAAAAGGGGCTCTACGCCCCTTTGTTGGTACTCGCGTACCGCTTCCTGTGCCGAGGATCAAAAGTATCGCCGCGGCGTCAGACGGACGACAATGCCGTCGTCAGCAACATGTGAAACCTTTCTGTGCTGAGCGCTTAATTATGGAAAGCCTCATAGGGGCGGAGGTTCACAGTCGCTTAGAACGGCGGCGGCATGAGGAATGTCCATCGGTCAGTCTATGAGCCTCTGAACCTGTGAGCCTCTTGAGACCCTCGAAGACTTGATGACTCGTAGTCATCACTACCCCTCGAAGGCTTTGTGTTCGAGCTCCGCCTGAGCTGCAGCCAGCCGCGCCACCGGAACTCGGTAAGGCGAGCACGAGACGTAGTTGAGGTTGCACGAGCGGAAGAAGCGGATCGATTCGGGATCGCCGCCATGCTCGCCGCATACCCCCACCTTCAGATCGGGATTCGCGGACCGGCCGCGCTCCGTACCTGTGCGCACGAGCTGACCGACGCCCTCCTGGTCGATCGACTCGAACGGATCCTTCGGCAGAATCTTCTTGTCGACGTACTCCGGAAGGAACGTGCCGGCGTCGTCGCGCGAATAGCCAAAGGTCATCTGCGTGAGGTCATTCGTGCCGAAGGAGAAAAACTGGGCGGTCTCCGCGAGCTTGTCGGCGACGAGCGCCGCGCGCGGGATCTCGATCATCGTCCCGACCAGATAGTCGACGTGGACGCCTGCCTCCTTCATGACTTCCCTGGCTGTACGATGAACCAGTTCCGTGGTGATCTGCAGCTCTCCGGTGGTTCCCACGAGCGGGATCATCACTTCCGGGTAAACGTCGATCCCATCCTTCTTCACAGCGCACGCGGCCTGAAAGATGGCCCGCACCTGCATCTCGTAGATCTCCGGATAGGTGATGCCGAGCCGGCAGCCGCGGTGGCCGAGCATGGGGTTGGTTTCGTGCAGCTGATTCACTTTGCTGCGCAGTTCCACGAAACCCCAGTTCATGTCGCGCGCGAGCGACGAGATCTGCGCTTCCGTCTGCGGCAGGAACTCGTGCAGGGGCGGATCGAGCAGGCGCACGGTCACGGGCATTCCGGGCAGCTCGCGGAAGATGCCCTCGAAGTCGGCGGCCTGAAACGGGAGGAGCTCGTCGAGCGCCTTCCGCCTTCCCTTTTCGTTGCGCGCGAGGATCATCTCGCGCACCTTTAGCACTCGCTCCTCGGCGAAGAACATGTGCTCGGTGCGGCAGAGGCCGATGCCGTGTGCGCCGAACAGGCGCGCCACCCGCGCGTCGTTGGGAGTATCCGCATTGGTCCGGATGGCCATGGTGCGGATCCCGTCGGCCCACTGCAGGAGCCGGTCGAAGTTGCGGAAGGTCTCGGACTCCTCCGCCTTCATCGATCCTTCGAGCAGCACCTGCACCACCTCGGAGGGTCGCGTCGCGAGCTTGCCGCCGATGATCTCTCCCGTGCTGCCGTCGATGGAGACCCAGTCGCCTTCCTCGAGCGGCTCGTGACCCTCACTGCGGAGCTCTCCCTTCTGGTAGTCGACGCGCACCATGCCCGCACCGACGATGCACGGCCGCCCCATGCCGCGTGCCACGACCGCGGCGTGTGACGTGAGTCCGCCACGGGTGGTGAGAATTCCGGCCGCGCTGTGCATCCCGGAGATGTCCTCCGGAGAGGTCTCGATCCGCACCAGGATCACCGGGCCATCTTTAGCCATGCGTACCGCGCTGTCTGCGTTGAAGGCGATCTGTCCGGCGGCGGCCCCAGGACCGGCGGGGAGTCCGCGGCCGAGCAGACGGCCGCCGTTGAGAGCTTTCTGTTTTTCCTTCGTGTCGAACACGGGAGCGAGGAGCTGCGTGATCTGTCCCGCCTCGACTCGCTCCACAGCTTCCGTGCTCGTGATCAGACCTTCGTCGACCATGTCGCACGCGATGCGCACCGCGGCGAAGCCGGTGCGCTTGCCGGTGCGCGTCTGCAGCAGGTACAGCTTCCGTGACTGGATCGTGAACTCGATGTCCTGCATGTCGCGGTAGTGCGACTCGAGTTTCTCGTAGACATCGACCAGCTGCCCATAGACCTCGGGAAGTGATTCCTCGAGCGAGATCTCCGCCGCAATGGCCTGCGCCTTCGAGATCGGCATCGGTGTGCGGATGCCCGCCACCACGTCCTCTCCCTGCGCGTTGGGGAGGTATTCTCCGAAGAACTTCCGCTCGCCCGTGGATGGGTTGCGCGTAAACGCCACTCCCGTGGCGCAGTCGTCACCCATGTTGCCGAAAACCATGGACTGCACATTCACTGCGGTGCCCCAGTCATCGGGGATCGCGTTGAGCTTCCGATAGGTGATCGCACGCTGGTTGTTCCAGGAGTTGAAGACCGCTCCGATCGCGCCCCAGAGTTGATCCTGGACGTTCTGCGGGAACTCGCGGCCGGCGCGCTCTCGCACGAGACCTTTGTAGGTCGCGACCAGTTCGCGCAGCGCCTCCGCTGGAATTTCGGCGTCGGTCTTTACGCCGGCGCGCTCGCGTGAGGCCACGAGCTCATGCTCGAAGTGCTCGCGATCGACCTCGAGAACGACATCGGAGTACATCTGGATGAACCGCCTGTAAGAATCGAGAGCGAACCGCTCGTCACCAGACGATGTAGCGAGACCCTGAACCGTGTCGTCGGTGAGGCCGAGGTTGAGGATCGTGTCCATCATGCCGGGCATCGATGCGCGCGCGCCGGAGCGGACGGAAACCAGCAGAGGCTTTGCGCGGTCGCCGAGCTGGCGTCCGACAGACTGTTCGACGCGCGCCAGATGGTCCGCGACGGCCTGCTGCAACTCGGGTGGGTACTCCTTGCCGTTCTCATAAAAGTACGTGCACACGGCGGTGGAAATGGTGAAGCCGGGAGGGACGGGAACGCCGATGTTGGTCATCTCGGCGAGGCCCGCGCCTTTGCCGCCGAGAACGTCCTTCATCTTCGCGTTGCCGTCAGCCTGCCCATCGCCGAAGTAGTAGACGTACTTGCTCATGAGAGCGCGATTATCTACCAAGCGTTATCGGGCAATGGTCTCGATGTCGATGCGGCTCGCCAGCATGCCCTGGATCGTGGACCCGATCGGCGGGCCGATCCAGCGGTCGCCTGCAGCGACCAGTTCGATGCGCGCGGTGTCGATGCCGCGTGCCCGCAAAGCGTTGCGGAACGAGGTGAGACGCGCGGCGCTATGCCTTGCGTTCAACTCCGGAGTCTCCCGCCGGAAGTCGCGCGCGACGATGCGGAAGCGCTGCCCGGGAGCGCCTGCAAGGAGCAGGACCGCGGCACCGAGGGCAGGCTCGCTCAGATCCTCCACCAGCCGGTCAGCGGGATCGAAGACGAGGCCGAACACGGAATAGCGTTTGGCGCGCTCGAGGAACGCCTGCGGCGCGACAGGCTTCAGCGGGGTATTGCTCTCGCACCGATCGCCGAACCATGCGTCGCCGACGTTCTTCGAGTCGACCTCCTCATGGAAACGGAACGTGGTCAGGTGGGCCCCGTCCGGCGATCGCGTGAGCGCGGCGTAACCCCACGTTGGCCCCTGCATCCACATCACCAGCCCGACACGATTGTCGGTGCCGCCGTCAAAGTACGTCGGCGGATCGGACGCGACGACCCCCGTGATCCGTGCTCCCTTCTGGGTCAGTTCCACGCGCTGGCCATTGGCGGTCCAGCAGCCGGTGAAAGGAGGTGTGGCGGGCGCAGCGACTTCCTCGCCGAGCACGTGAAATGCGCGGGCCGCGAGGTAGTAGCGGTGCGTGGTCAGAGAAGTGATGCGGATGAACTGAGCCTTCACCGGAGTCGCGGCGACGAGCTGACGGACCGCCGTCTCCTCCGGCTTCACCGTCGCGATCTCGCGCCAGCTCAACCCATCCATCGATCCTTCGAACCGGACGCTGTCCGATCTCTGGTCGCCCTCCGGAGCGGTGAGACCGACACGCAGCACGCGCGCGGGGGCAAGCAGCGAGTAGACCAGGGTTTCCTCACGCGCGCCCGGTGCCGACACCCAGCTGGTGAGAAGCATGCCGTCGATTCCATGCGCCGCGGACGACTCGAGATTGAGCTCGCCGCTGCGCGAGATGACCGAAGCGCCGTATGCGATGTTGAGCAGGTTGTCTGAGTCGACGTCAGGCTCCGGGGCTCGACTCATGTACTGATGGGGGATTTCGACCTCCGGTGTCGTCGGCGGAGGCGGCGCCTTCCTGCACGCGGAGAGCGTGCTGACCATCAGAAGGATCGCGGCAGAGCGTCTCACGTGCGATAGTCGCGCCGGTCAACGACGATCTTGGTCACGTCGGCGATCCTCGTGACGGCGCCGCCCACCTTGCGAAGCAGCGACATGCGGTTGGTGCGCACCGCCTGGTCATCGACGTTCACCATCACGTCCTTGAAGAACGTCTCCAGTTCCGGCGCCAGCGCCGCAAACGATTCCAGCGCGGCGCGGTACTGACGGCCGGCGATCAACGCGCTGATCTGCGAGGTCACGATCTCGGCGAGCTCCGCCAGGCGTCGCTCCGTGTCGTGCTCGAAGCGCGCCGTGTCCACAGCGGTGTCGGCGTGCCCCTCGGTGATGTTGGAAATGCGTTTGGCGGAGTCGAGCACCGAGAGGAAGTTCGCATCCTCGCGCATCGATGCCCGGCATGATGGACACGATCCTCAACCTCGGCCTCACCGACGACACCGTCCAGGGTCTCGCTACATCGTCTGGTGACGAGCGGTTCGCTCTCGAT
>JANMSA010000711.1:0-4777 GCA_031388865.1 Acidobacteriota bacterium
GGCGACTGCCAGCGCCTGGTGAAGTTCAACCGCATCCTCGCCCGGGCGCTCACCGCGCCGGTGACGCCGGCCGTGGACCGGCCGCAGGGATGGGAGCGCTACCTCGAGCGCACCAGCGTCGACGACATGGAGCGCGAGAGGCTGCTCCTCCTTCTGGAGCGGAACGAGTGGAACATCGCGCGGGTCTCGCGCCTCATGCAGGTGACGCGGCGGACGATCTATCTGCGGCTGGCGCGGTACGGCGTACCGCGTGAGCGCGTCCGCAAGGGACGGCCCGCCATCGCCGGCTAGCAGCTAACTTAACTACACGGCCCACGGGCCAGCGCACCGCTTCAAGCCGTTCGCGGCGCGCCGCAGGGTGGACCGGCGCTTGCCGCCGAGCTGGCCATCCATGCAAGCGCCGGGCACGCCCTGGGGCGCGCCGTGCATCAATGAAAGATGGACGCACGGCGCGACCGCTGCCGCCGTCGTTTGGCCGATCCGCAGCGGTCGTGACGTGCGGCCATCCTGGCGAGAAGTGAGGCGCGCGGGCCCAGCGAAGACACGACCATGCCGCGACCTACCGGTTTGGCGAAGCCTTGGGTTTCGCAGGTCGAAGCATGGGCTCGTCATCATCGTCTGCCGGAGCCTCGCCGCTCTCCTTTGCCTTGAGTCGCTTCACGGTTGGTGAACGGGGATACTTCTCGTAAAGCGTGGCCTTTGCCCTGGCTGCCTTTTCCTTGTCTCCAGCTCCTTGAGCGGCGAGTAGTCCGACAGCCAGCGCCTCCTCCTCAAATGGACCCCAATCGCCGCTCGAGAGAATCTCCTCTGCCACCCGTTCGTACTCCCTCATCCGGTGGCGATCGCGATCGATCTTGTCGAGTCGGAGGATGTCCTCGCGCCCATGCGGATCCAGATCGCGATCGGGCGCATTCGCCTTGTGCTCCAACATGCGTAGCTTGGTCCACCGCAGATAGGGACTGTGAGGGAATCTCTCTGCAAGCTCCTTGGCCTTCGCTTGAGCCGCGGCGTCCCCATTCGCGTCGAGAATCCTGGGTTCGCGACGCACGGCTTCGAGAATCTCACGGTCCTCGCCTGCGGGTGCTTTGACCGTGAAGCGCAGCGCGTTCGATGTCGCACGCGCTTGCTGGCCAGCGTAGTCGAGCCTCATCGAGAAACGCCCTGGCCCAGGGAAGAGGAAGCTGGTCCGCGGCGGAGCGGTCGAAGCCTCCAGGTATCCACCGTTGAAGAGGACGATGTTCATCGCCCGCTCATCGCCACGACGTAGGCTCTCTGCCACGAGCACTTGCTCGACGATTTGCCGCGGAAATTCAACGTAGGTCCTGACCTGCGTCCCGTCATCGACGAGGACTCGCAGGAATTGCACTGGCAGCTCCTCCTGACCGTCCAGCGGAATCCCATGCACGTCAGCCTTCGCTTTCAGCCTGACGGTCAGCTTGACCGGTTCACCGACCAAGACCTCTCGCTGGGGCGTGCTGATCTCCAAGGCCAACCGAGATTGATCCGCTGGAGCCGCCAGTCCCAGAAGGACGCCAATGATCATCAGCATGTGAGCACCCCTATCGACAGGACCGTGAGACACAGGGACCAAGCTCGACGAGCGCGCCTGGCCTGTTAGGCACCTGAAGGTCTCGTAGTCGAGCCAGCTGTGCGGCCGTCACGTCGAAACCACGTGGCTGATCCGCGTAGTTCTTGATCGCCGAGCACATGATCCCGCCGCTCGCGTCGCCGTCATGGTCCAGGGTCAGCGCGTGGAGGACCTCATGCGCCGCGTTGCTGGCGTAGATCTCTGCCAGCGTGATCGTCGGGTTGATGTTGGGACACTTCACCCCGGCCTTGAAATCCCTGATGTTCTCAGCGAAGACAGCTGCGACCGGCTGGGCCCCCAGGCTGCAACGGCCGTTGACGGGTCCCGCTTGCCCGGTGGGATCGTTGTCGCTCGTACGCTCCGCTTCGAAAGCCAGGAGGAGCGGCACGTTCCAGTAGACCGCAGAGTTCGTGAACGACCCCCTCATCAAGTTCTGGTCCGGATCGCTGAGGTTGTGCCAGTTCGGCATCGAGCTCCCTGATTCGCTGCGCTGCCGCGGACCGCGGGAATCTCTGGAGAAGTTCGCTCTTCAGCGCCTGCGGCGGCGGTTGTGTCGCCGCTTCGATACGTGAAGTTGAGGCCGACCGCTTCCTTCTGGAAGAGGAAGGCGCGACAGAGGCGCGCTCCTCATCCCTCTTAGTTCTCCGGCTTGATTGGTTTCAGCGGCGGTGTGTTGTCCTCCTCCACCCTCTTAGCCGTGAGCCTGATCCCGCTAATTGAGGGAGTAGCCCTGGTTTCTTGATCACGGTCATCGAGGGAGGCCCTCGGATATCGTGACTCGTCATCATCCGCGCCGCAGGCGCGCCGCCGTATTTCGCAGGAAGCCCCTCGGGCCGGCTTGACACCGACCGCGAGGGGCTTTTCTCCTTTCGTTACCAAGCGGAAGGAGAGCCCCCTTGTACCAGTCCTTGCTCCAGGATTCCAGGTATTTCGATCTGCTGTTGAAGCTCGACGAGGACCTCGCGGCGGAGGCACGGCGGGCTGGGTGTGCGTGTGGTGGAGCGCTGCACAGCGCTCGGTACGAGCGAAAGCCGCGGGGCGGCCCGGCGGGGCTTGGACCTGGGAGCACGGTGCGCTTCAGCTTCTGCTGCGAGAGGGAAGGGTGCCGTCGCCGGGTGACGCCGCCGTCCCTGCGCTTCCTGGGACGCAAGGTTTTCTTCGGGGTGCTGGTACTGCTCCTGCCCGTCATGCGGGACGGCCCCACCCCGGAGCGGCTGAATCGTTTGTGCGAGAGATTCTCGGTGAGCGTGCGGACGGTGAGGCGCTGGTGCCGCTTCTGGCGGGAGGCGTTCGTGACGAGCCGCGTGTGGCAGGCAGCGCGGGGCCGCTTCGCGACTCCCGTGCGAGCGGAGGCCCTTCCCGGGTCGCTCCTCGGCGCCTTCTCCGAGATGAGCGATCCGGAAAGCCGAGTCGTCGCGGTGCTGCGCCTCGTGTCGCCGATCGGCACGGGACAGGTCCGGGCTTTCTGAGGATCGTGGCGGACCCGCAGAAGATGCATCTCGAATTCGTTCTGCGGCGGCCGTAGCTTCCCTCTGGCGCCTTGCTGACGGCGGGCGCGGGAGGAGGACGGCCATGCCGGGGGATGAACGGCCGCGGACGCACGAGCGCTGGGCTCATCTGCGCTTCGGCGTCGTCGGAGGACTGCTGGCGTCGCCGCCGGCGCCGGGAGAGCTGGGTGCGGAGCTCTTGCGGCTGGCCGAGAAGCCGTGGCGGCATCCCACGACCGGGGAGCCGGTGCGCTTCTCTCTGTCCACCATCGAGCGGTGGTACTACGCGGCGCGTGCGGGCTCGAATCCGGTGGGGGTGCTCCATCGGAAACTCCGCGTGGACAGCGGCCGGTTCCTGGCCATCACGGACGAGCTGGCCCAGGTGCTACGTCGTCAGTACAAAGAGCACCCGAGCTGGAGCTACAAGCTTCACCTCGACAACCTCGCCGTGGAGATCGAGCGCGATCCCGCCTTGGTTGCGCCTTCGTACCCGACGGTGCGGCGCTTCATGGCCGCCCAGGGCCTGCTCCGGCAGCCCCGGAGACGGGCGCGCCAAGAGCGTGAAGGGGAAATCCGCGCCCGGGAGCACCTCGCTCTCCGCGAGGTGCGAAGCTTCGAAAGCGAGTACGTGAGCGGGCTGTGGCACCTCGACTTCCATTTCGGCTCGCTCAAGGTGCTCCGGCCGCAGGGAGAGTGGGCGACTCCGATTCTGCTCGCCATCCTGGACGACCGCTCTCGCCTGATCTGCCACATGCAGTGGTACCTCGATGAAAAGGCCGAGAGCCTGGTCCACGGGCTTACGCAGGCCTTTCTCAAGCGAGGGCTGCCTCGTGCGCTTCTCACCGACAACGGCGCCGCGATGACCGCCGGGGAGACCACGCAGGGTCTTTCCCGACTGTCCGTCACGCACCACACGACTCTTCCGTACAGCCCGTACCAGAACGGCAAGCAAGAGTCGTTCTGGAACTCCGTGGAGGGACGGCTGCTTGCCATGCTGGAGCGCCAGCCCGATCTCACTCTCGCCCTGCTCAATGAGGCGACCCACGCCTGGGTAGAGATGGAATACAACCGCAAGGTCCACTCGGAGACCTCTCAGCCACCGCTCACGCGCTGGCTCGATGGTCCCACTGTCGGACGAGAGTGCCCGACCGTCGACGATCTTCGCCTGGCCTTCACCGCCGGGAAGACGCGGAGCCAGCGCCAGAGCGACGGGACGGCCAGCATCAAGGGTAGGCGCTTCGAGATCCCCGCCCGCTTCCGCCATCTGAGGAAGGTCGATCTGCGCTACGCCGGGTGGGACCTCACGCACGTGTGGCTCATGGACGAGCGCTCGGGCGCGGTGCTCTCGCGGCTTTACCCGCTCGACAAGGTCCGGAACGCCGACGGCTTCCGCGGTGTCACGAGGCCCGCCGAGACGGCGCTGCCCCCAGAGCCCGCCGGAATCGCGCCCCTTCTGCGCAAGCTCATGACGGAATACGCCGCCACCGGGCTACCGCCCGCGTACATCCCCAAGGAGGAGAAATGACGCACAAGCTGCTGGCCCTTTACGGCCTCAAGTGGAATCCGTTCACCGCCGACGTGCCGGTCGAGGCCCTCTGGGCGCCGCCGAAGCTCGACCACTTTCGCTGGCGTATGGAGCAACAGGTGCGCGATGGCGGCTTCGCGCTCATCACGGGCGATCCGGGTACCGGAAAGTCCGTCG
>JANMSA010000719.1:0-1639 GCA_031388865.1 Acidobacteriota bacterium
CACCGACCCCGGCAGGGGTCGCGTACGGGTTTCGCGTGTACGCATCGCCAGTTCCTCCGCGACCCCTGCCGGGGTCGTCGGTCCATGGTCGTGCGCGACCGGTGGTCGCTCGCTTCGCTTGCACCACCGGCTACCCTACGAGCCGCCTCCAGCGGCCGCGAGCCATCACAAGTTGCGCGTCGGGAAGCCAGCGCCCTTGCGAGACTTTGCATCGACAACCGACAACTGACAACCGATAACCAACCAGCAACCAGCAACCAGCAACCAGCAACCAGCAACCAGCAACCAGCAACCAGCAACCAGCAACCAGCAACGGCAACCGCCGCCGAGTACAATGCGCGGCCTGATGCGCATGCTCGTTCTAGGCGCCGGCCGGATGGGCCTCGGCGCTGTTCACGATCTCGTCTCTCAACCTGATGTCACCGGGGTCACGGTTGCGGACTACGACCTCACCAAGGCGGCGGCGATCGCGGAGCGGTACTCGCAGAAGGCGAGCGCGGCGCAGATCGATTGCAACGATCACGCTGCGGTGGTGGCGTTGATGCGCGGACACGCGTCGGCGATCAGTTGTGTCAATTACTGGCTCAACGAGCGACTGGCGCGCGCAGCGATCGAGGCCGGGACGAACTTCTGCGACCTCGGCGGCAACAACGAGGTCGTGGACGCAGAGCTTGCGCTCGATGGCGAGGCGCGTGCGGCGGGAGTGAACATCATCCCGGATTGCGGACTGGCCCCCGGAATGGTGGCCGTGCTGGTCGCGCATCAAGCCCGGCAGTTCGAGGCGCGCGGCGAACGCATCAACGAGATCCACATCCGTGTGGGTGGCCTGCCGCAGGACCCGAAACCTCCGCTGGACTATCAGCTGGTCTTCTCCGTCGAGGGTCTCATCAACGAGTACATCGAGCCGGCGCGGATCATCCGCGACGGCAAGGTGGCGATCGTGGAGTCGATGACTGAGCTCGAGTCGCTCACGTTCCCCGCGCCGTTCGGCGAGATGGAGGCCTTCCAGACCTCGGGAGGCACCTCGACACTGGTGGAGACGTTTCTAGGAAGGGTAAGCGTGCTCGACTACAAGACCATTCGCTACCCGGGACACTGCGACAAGTTCAGGGCGATGATCGATGTTGGCCTCTGCAGCTCAGTCCCGATCGATGTGGACGGGATTGCGGTGGCGCCGCGACGCCTCCTCGGTGAGCTGCTCGTGAAGAATCTTCCGCACGACGAGCCGGACGTCGTGCTCGTACGCGTCGAAACGAGCGGTGGAGACGGGAAGCGCGTCCGGTACGACATCATCGACCGGTCGGATCCCGAGACTGGTCTCTCCGCGATGATGCGCACGACGGCGTTCCCTGCGTCGATCGTCGCTCTGATGATGGCGCGCAATCAGACCGCGTCGAAAGGGGCACTTCCGCAGGAGCGTTGCATCCCGCCGGACGCGTTCATGAGCGAGCTGGCTGCTCGCCGAATCGACGTCCTTGTCACGTAGGGCGCTACGGGCGACCCACGCGTGACGAGCGAAGGCTCGATCGATCTCGCGTCACTGTCGCTGCCTGTCCTCCTGCGAGGCCCACATGTGCGAATCACGGAAGTCACCGCAGAAGTGTCATCCCGAGCGTGAGTCGAGGGACCCGGGTGGAGG
>JANMSA010000753.1:0-5078 GCA_031388865.1 Acidobacteriota bacterium
GAGGCGGCGCGTCTTCGAGCTTCCGATATGCCTCGACGACTTCGAGAGGATTGTTCTCCGGCTCGAAGCGGCTCACGTACAGGATGTAGTTGCGCGGCGCAAGACCGAGCCGCTGCAGCACGTCCGAGTCCTCTTCGCACGGAAACTCTGACCCGTACGGGATCACCACCGGCTCGAACGCGTAGTGCTGCCGGTAGTAGCGGGCGATCACCTCGGCGTCGGCGATGACGCGGTTCGCGAAAGCCACCGAGAACGTTTCTCCGATTGCGTAAACCGCGCGGCCGAGGACGTTCCACTTGCGACGCCTGCGCTCGATGCCGTCGACATTGATGGCGGTGCGAATCCGCGCCGCGCGGAGCAGCGGCAGCACGAACGCGTTCGCCGCATTGCAGACCAGCACCGCGTCGAAATCGCGCCGGAGCGCGTTCAGCGCGGAAAGGAACGTGTGGGAGACGGTCTCCAGATACTTGTGGCCGATCGCGGGCAGGACGATGCGGTGGACGCCGTTCCAGTCTTCGAGTCTTCGAGTCTTCGAGTCTTGGAGGGGCCGGCCGGGCTCGACGACTTGAAGACTCGAAGACTCGTAGGCTTCTCGGCAGTACACCGTCACCTCATGCCCTCGCTGGACCAGGCGCGTAGACAGCTCAGCGGCGAAGGTCTCGAAGCCTCCGTAGCTCGGGGGGACGCCGCGGGTGCCGAGGATGGCGATCTTCATCGGAACCACCAGGCCAGTTCGCGGTCGCTCACTTTGCGCCGGGCCTGAATCGCCCGGCGCTTCGCGAGCACCCGTGCCCGATTGCGCCAGAGCCACGCGAACGCGGGCAGCGAGGTGCGCTCGACGGTCAGCGCGGCGACGAGCACGACCAGATCGCGGGCCAGCTCGAACGGTGCGTTGCGCAGAGCGAGAATCGCGCCCTCGTTCTTGAGCCGCAGCAGGAATCGATTTTTCACCGAGTGCATGTTCAGACTCGCTGGCAACGCTCCCCGCACCTCAGGCGTCACGCGGCGAACGTGATACGCGACGGCGCCCGGCTCACACACCGCGCGCCATCCGAACAACCTCCCCCGCCAGGCGATGTCGGCATCCTCGCGATAGGCGAAGAAGTCTTCGTCGAACGCCTCACCGTCAATGCTCACGTCCTCCAGAAACGACTTGCGGAACATCCCCGCCGCGCCGCTGACGCCGAACACCTCGAAGGGCCGGTTGGCGGGAGCGGAGCCGTTCAGTATCGAGGTGGGGTCCGACCCCAATGGATACGGAACGCCCTGGCGGAGATCGAGATGGCGGCCGTTGCGGGTCATGCGGATGCCCATGGAGTCGATCTCGTTCAGCGGCTCGATCTCGTACCCCCGCGCGCGGATGAGCACTCCCGTCGCTGACCCCACTCCCTCTTCGAAAGCGGCGACCAGTCGCTCCACGTACTCCGGCAGCAGATGGCAGTCCGGGTTCACGATGAGGACGAACTCGCCTTTCGCAATTGCGATGGCCTGGTTCACTGCGGCGCTGAATCCGCGGTTGGTGTCGTTGCGGAGGATGCGCGTCGCGTGCGGCGCGACGAGCGCGGCCGACTCATCGGACGATGCGTTGTCGACGACGATCAGTTCGATCTCGCGATGCGTCTGGTGAGCGATGCCTTCCAGACAGCGGCGCAGGTACGGCGCGCTGTTCCACGTTATGAGGACGGCGGAGACGTGTCGTCCCATCGATGGATGGCTCTCTTCAGGACTCCGGAGTACCCGCGAAACGCCTCGGTCCGTGTGACTCCGCCTGGCCGCAGTCCGATCAGGCCGACGAGGCAGCGCAGCAGCATGCCCAGGATGACCGCCCAGCGCAACGCCTCCGCCTGTTGTGGACGGAGCCACTTCCGGGCGTAGCGCCACATGTTCTGGTACCAGATGTCGGTGAAGCCCGTGAACTGGATGTGCTCCAGGCTCGCGCCGCCGAAGTGCCGGACCTCGGTGGCGGGCACGACCCAGACTTCCTTCCTGGAAAACGCCAGGCGCCGGCAGTAGTCGACGTCCTCCCACCACGCCGGCGCGAACTGTTCGTCCATCGGGCCGATCTCTTCGACCACCTCGCGCCGCAACAGGAACGCCGCGGCCGCGGGCTGCTCGATATGCTGCGGCTCTTTCAGATCGAGGTCCCGATAGCGATAACTCGCCGTGACGCGATTGCGAGGGAAGAGCTTGTCGAGCATCAGCACCTCGGCCGCCAGCGACCAGAGGGTCGGCAACCGGCGCAGCTGAAACTCGCGCTGCGAGTCGCCACTCTCGTCGGTGAGCAACGGCACGGCCGCCGCGATGTGCGGATGGCCCTCGAGGAACTCGAAGAGGCGGGTCAGCGTGCGAGGAGCGAGCTCGCAGTCGGGATTGAGCAGGAACACGTAACGCCCGCGCGAGGCTGCGAACGCGCGATTCATCCCCGCCGCGAACCCGTCGTTCGTCGTCGAGTGGAGGATGTTCGCGCCCGTGATGTGCTGCAGCGTCCCGTCGGTCGAGGCGTTGTCATGCACCATCACCTCGTAGTGAAGGCCTTCGCACGCCGCTGGAATGGAGCGCAGGCAGCGGTCGATCCACCGCTCACTGTTCCAGGTCACGATCAGGATGGAGAGGTCCGCCGTGCGCGCGCGCACCTGCGGAATCGCCTCCTGCCGCTCCTCGAGCATCACATTCGCCATCACTGAGTCTGCCATCGCTCCATCGGCATCGCGACATTCTCCATCGCTCTGCCGCAACACTAGGTCTGCCACCGCATGATCGCGCTTACCAGCGGCTGTGTCACGACTTCCCACGCGAACCGCGGCTGGATCCGCTGAAGACTCCTTACGCACCCGGCATAGAAACCGTCGTCCGTCAGCAGCCGGCGGAGCGCGTCTGCCACTCCCGGCACGTCGCCGGGGGCCACGACGATGCCGAGGCCTTCCTGCTCGACCAACTCGGCCGCGAAGCCCCCAGCCGTCGCCACCACCGGGATTCCCGCCGCAATCGCATCGAACAGCCGCGTGCGGATTGAATACTCCGCCTCGGCCGTCCGGCGGTGAAGCATGATCGCGATCCTGCCAGAGCGGAGCCACTCCAGCCGGTCGCGATACGGAACCCATTCGTCATTCGCTGATACGTGTTCGCCGCCGCGCGTGAGCAGTGCGTCGAAACGGCGATCTCGCCGGCGGTCGATGAGGTCGCGATTCGGTCGGGCGCGACCGAGGAAGAGCAGGTTCGCGCGCAGCCCTTCGCGGTTCAACAGCACGATCGCCTCGACGGCTGTCGCGGGGTCGAGCCACTCCCACACGCCTCCATTCCATACGACCAGGTTGTCCTGCGGCTTCGGACAGCCTCCCGCGTCGGCCAGGTCGATCCCGAACGGAACTTCGATCCACGACGCGCTGCCGCTCTGCAGCTTCTCGTAGAACTCCCGCTGCTTTCGAGCCGCGCACATCAGCAGATCCGCTCGCAACAGCGCCTCGGAAAGTCGCCACCACTCCGCCGCGACATGCACGCGCTGACGGATGGAGGGCGTCGCGCCGTACAGTTCGCGTAGCTCGAGCACCGTCGGATCGAAGAGATCGTAGATGATGCGCTGGCCTCGGCGTCTCTTGCGAAACCCTCGCGCGGGCTGGCCGATGAGCACCGTGGCTTCGCGCAGCGCGGCCTGAGCGGAAGCGGAGCCCAGCGGAACGATCGCGAACTCGGACGCTGGAGGGCCTTCCGCCTTGGCCACAAGCGTCGTGGGGAAATGCCTGGCAAGCTCCCGTGCGAAGTGCCACGCACGGATGCCCGGACCAGCCATCCGCTCGCCAACCACGTCGGGGGTGTGGACGACGACCTGAATGAGCGGAGGATGAGGGGGGGTGAGGGGTGAAGGCG
Source organism: Acidobacteriota bacterium (assembly GCA_031388865.1). GTDB lineage: Bacteria > Acidobacteriota > Thermoanaerobaculia > Gp7-AA8 > Gp7-AA8 > QHVT01. Next base: position 3,865 of record JANMSA010000753.1, read on the forward strand.
ACGACACGTCGCTGCCGTTCTCGCCGTCCTCCTTCATCCTTCCTCCTTCATCCTTCCGAAAAGCCCTTGAATGATGCCGCGAAGCGAGGAGCGGCCCCGCAACATCAGCCGGGCATCTTCCCATAGCAACGCGCGGATGCGCCCGACGCCACTGTGCATCCGCGCGACGAGGTAGCGGTTGCGCGTGCGAAGGCGGCGCGCATCTTTGCCGAGCACGCCGGCGCTGGCCGAGCCCCGATGGGTAGCCCTCACCACGGGAAGCACCGCCATGCGCCAGCCTCCGGCGCGCAGGCGGGCCGAGAGCTCCACGTCCTCGTAATAGGCGAACAGGCGTTCTTCGAAGACACGGTCGCCCACCGCGGCGGCGCGATAGAGCGTGGCGGTGGCGGAGACGCCCCAGGCGACGGAGAGCGGCGAGCCGACCGCCTTGCCGTGGCCGATCTGCCGGAAGGTCCCGTCACTGACGTCCACGCCTGCACCGTCGATCTCGCCGCGAGGGCCGCGGATGATGGTCTGCACGGCAGCGAGCTGCGGGTCGCGCTCCAGCGCGTCGCGCGTCTGCTCCAGCCAGTCGGAGTCGAGCACGACGTCATTGTTGATGAGCGCGACATAGGCTGCGGTGCGGAGCTGGAAAGCGGCATTCGCTCCACCCGCGAAGCCGAGGTTTGTTTCGCTGCGGTAGACCTCAACGTTCGAAATGCCGCCGGGGGCGACGGCCGGGCTACCGCCGGGGGCGAAGGCGGAAAGACGCTGCGCGGCCGGCTCGCGCGAGCCATTGTCGAACACGATGATGCGGGAGGGCGCCACGCTCTGCGCGCGGATCGAAGCGATGCATTCCTCGAGCATGGCTCCGCCGTCCACGTCCAGAATGATCACGTCAATCATCGTCCAGCGTCCATTCGATCCACGTTTACCGCGCCGCTGAGGCAGCGCAGGGTAACCCGTCCCGCCCGAGGAAGAGTCACGCCGATGGCCTGATATTTCTCATGTGCGGGCACCGTGTAGGCGCGGCCCGCGAGCTCGAACGTGGCGCCGAGGCCGGTGATGTAGTGCAGCGAGTGCGCACCTCCGCGAGCGACGAACGAGACGGAGTCGCCGGACTCGAGGACGCGTCCGCCCCGGTAGGTCGCACGCATGAGCGTGTACGGCTCAGGGTAGAGCTTGCCGCCTTGATGGCGTACATGCACGTCTTCGAAGTGAATGGTCGTTCCCGG
>JANMSA010000766.1:0-8832 GCA_031388865.1 Acidobacteriota bacterium
GTACGAGATCCTCCGTGCGCTCGGTGTCGGCGGGATGGGCGAGGTTTATTGCGCTCGGGACGAGAAACTGGGGCGGGAGATCGCGCTGAAGATTCTGCCCGCGGAGCTCGCGTCCAATCCCGACGCGCTGCGCCGATTCGAACAGGAGGCGCGCGCCGCCTCGGCGCTCAACCACCCGAACATCGTCACCATCTACGAGATCGGGCAATCCGAGAAGTTCGGCTGGATCGCCATGGAGCTCGTTCAGGGCCACGATCTGCGCACGCTGAGCACTCACGAGAGGCTGCCCTTGAAGGTGGCGCTGCGGATCGCAACAAAAGTCGCCGACGGTCTGGCGGCCGCGCACGACCGGAACATCGTCCATCGCGACCTGAAGCCGGACAACGTCATGGTCACGCCCGAGGGGTTTGTGAAGATCCTGGACTTCGGGCTGGCCAAGCAGATGCTCGCACTCTCCGCCGACGATGCCACCGTTCCGCACACCTCGCCCGGCACGATCTTCGGCACGGTCGGGTACATGTCGCCGGAGCAGGCGATCGGTCGCGAGATGGACGCGCGCTCCGACCAGTTCTCCTTCGGGGTCCTGCTGTACGAGATGCTCACGCGCGTGCGGCCGTTCGAGCGCGAGTCGCGCACAGAGACGCTCGCGGCGATCCTTCGCGACGACCCGCGGCCGCTTTCCGAGATCGACGAAGGAATCTCGCGCGACCTGGAGCGCATCGTGTCGCGCTGTCTGGCGAAAGATCCGCGGGAGCGTTACGCGTCGACTCGCGATCTTGCGCGAGACCTCCGCGAAGTCCGCGACAGCTTCACGCATTCGCCGGTGGATCGCGCGTTCGGCCGCCTGCGCCCCTTGGTGCAACGCTCGCCGCTCTACGCAATCCTCGCAGCTGTACTGCTGCTGACGTTTGCGGGTGGCTTCGTGATGTGGCAGCGCCGCGACAGAGCGCGACGCATCACTTCGCTTGCGGTCGCTCCGTTCCGCGATCTCGGTGGAACGGCGGAGGGCCATGTCTTCGCCGACGGGATTTCGGAAATGGTGGCGACGCGACTGGCGCAGGCACGTGAGCTGCGCGTGGCCACGCCGTTCGACGGCGCTCCGATCGCGGATGCCGACGATGTGCGCGTCATCGCCAGACGAACGGGCGCGCATGCCGTCGTCCGTGGCACTGTGCAGCGCGATCAGGAAGACGTCCGAGTGACCGTTTCGCTCATCGAGGCGAGCAGCGGCCGCAGCCTGGCGGCCATCACCTCCACGCGCCGCGCGACCGATCTCTTCGCCCTGCAGGACGACGTTGCCGGAGAGTTGCTCCGCGCCCTGGGCCGCCCCATCCCCGCACAGCCGGAAGTCGCTCAGGCCACCCTCGCCGCAGAGGACCAGCGGCGGTTTACCGAGGCCGTTGGGCTGCTGCAGAGAGTGCGCGATGAGAAGTCCGTCGATCGTGCCATCATCGTGCTCGAGACCACGCTGCGGAACGCGCGGGAATCGGGCGCGGTCAACTCGCTGCTCGCTCGCGCGCTCCTCTACAAGTCCTCTCTCGCGCGCCGGCCGGCGCTCATCGAACAAGCCACCGTCTACGCAACGCGAGGCGTCGCGCTCGCTGGCAACGATCCCGAGACCCACATCACGCTCGGCCAGTTGCAGAACGCATCCGGTCGTCACTCCGATGCGATCGCCTCCTTCGATCGCGCGCTCACCTTGCGCCCCGGGAACGCCGACGCATTTCTCGGGCTGGCCGACGCCTACGGTGGACTCGGACGCGGCGCCGACGCGGAGACGATGTATAGAAAAGTGCTGGCCGTGCGATCTGATGGCACCGCTGCGATGATGAAGTACGGCACGTTCTGTTATCGGCAGGGCCGCTATGCGGATGCGGCGGCGCAGTTCCGGAAGACTGCCCAGCTGTTGCCCGATTTCTCCCACGCGCACGCGAATCTCGGAGCGGCGCTGCTCGGGCTCGGCCAGCATGACCAGGCGCTGGCCGCGTTCGAGAAGTCCATCGCCATCGCTCCCACCGCGGCCGGCCTGGCCAACCTGGGCACGCTGCAGTTTTCCCTCGGCCGGTATGAGGAGGCTCGCAAGGCCTTCGAGCGGGCGACGCAGCTCGCTCCGTCGGACGTCGTGGTGTGGGCGAACCTCGGCGATGCGTTGCGTTGGGCGCCCGGAACACGCGATCGTGCCGGTGCGGCGTACACGCGCGCTGTTGCGGCAGGCCGCGATGCTCTGGAGGTCAATCCGAACGATGCTTACACGCGCTCCGTCATCGCGCTCTGCCTCGCCAAGAACGGGCGCGCAGAGGAAGGGCAGACCGAGATCCGCCGCGCACTGGAGCGCGATCCCACGAACCCGTCGGTGCTGTACAAGGCCGCGGTGATCGCACTGATTCGCGGAAACCGCGACAGCGCGATCTCGTGGCTCGAACGCGCTGTCGGCAGCGGCTATCCACCCGCCGAGCTCGTTCGCGATCCGGAGCTCGAGGCATTGCGTCCGCTGCCGTCGTTCGGCAAAGCCGTACAATCCAGGTCCTGACAGAGAAGGGGGAATCCATGTCCGAGGCTCGCCTGCTCCGGTGTGTTGTGCTGATCGTTTCCACGGTGGTGTTGACTGCGTGTGCGCAGAATGGGGCGGTGGCGCCACAGAGCGGGGGTCCATGCGCGAACGGGCAAGGCAGTTCCGATCGTCAGGCACCGATCGTCTGCGTGGAAGATACCGGCAAGACGCTGAGCGTCCGTCCCGATCCCATCGTGATCCACGACAAGAAGAAGGGTGGATCGCAGCCGGTGACGATGCAATGGTTCACCCGTTCCGGCCGCGGGGACCTGCAGATCGCGATCGAAGAAGGATGCGTGACGGAAGTGAAGTGCAACGGCAAGGGCCATTGCACCGCGAAGACGCGCGACGTGGATGCGCAGGTGAAGTGCAAGTACGACGTGTGGACCGCAACGCACCCACGTCTCGATCCCGATCTGATCCTCACGCCCTGCTGCTGAGGGGTTGTCAGTTGTCAGGTGTAAGTGTCGGTTGTCCGGGACTTTTCGCCTGAGCGGCACCCGCTGAACCTGGGGCCCAACGTGAAGATCCCAGACAACGGACGACTGACAGCCGTTTCAGACACCGCTTCGATCCTTGGCTCGAGAGAACTTGACACGGGTCGCGCCGCATCGCACCGCATGTCGTTTGAGTGCGGTGTCGATGGCGTCTCGGTCGACGTCTTTGTCCTCGAGCCAGAGCTTCTTCACAACCAGTGCGTCGCCGTCGATGTGTGCTTCGATGCGGCCGACGAGGCGGTCGCGATGCAGGAGCGGACAGACGTACCAGCCCCATTTTCGCTGCGGAGCGGGCTTGTACACCTCCCACACGTAGTCGAACCCGAAGATGTGACGGACCAGATCACGGTCCCAGAGCAGCGGATCCAGCGGCCCGAGAATGCGCACGCGGTCATCGTAGCGGGCTTTGGCGCGGAGAAGTCCGGGCACCGCGAGGTAGCGCCGCGGCGAGTCTTCGAGCTCGACTTCGATGACCTCGCCGTCAGCGATCATCTCTTCGATGAGCGGTGAGGTGCGCACGCCGCTGAGCATGGACCACATGGATCCGCCGGCGCGCGTGAGCAACCCTGCCGCGTGAACCCGCTCGCGAACGGCCCAGCGGGCAAAGCCGGCAACCGGCTGCACTGTGCCTCTCGACGCGAGCGCGCGGTCCGGGACGTCGTAGATCTTTGCGCCTGACGCGGTGCGACCGGCCACCACGATGTCGCACTGTGTCCAGAGGATCTCGATGGCCATCGAGGTTGTTCTGGCAGTTCCCTTCCAGCCGCTCCAGTCGATCGGGTCGACGCTCCCATGATCGGTGAGGTCGCGCGCGATGACCGGCCCGCGGGTGCGGATCTCCTCGAGCACCGCGGCGACGAGCTTCGGCGGGACCCGCTGCTGCCGCTCTGCATGCCGCCACCACGGCGCCTGCGCTATGTGCCCCTCGGCGCGATACCAGGGGAACGCTTCGGCCGGCAGGATGCAACGCTCCTTGGCGAAGTGCTCGAACGCGTGACGGGGGAAAAGGTGCCGCCACACGTCGCCGCGGCAGGCATCGTCCACGCGAGCCATCACGACGAGATCGGCGTTCGTGCCGATTGCGTCGAGGGGATCGAGCTGAATGCAACGAAGCCGCTCCAGCACCGCGCGCACCCCTCGCGCGCCGCGTCCTACGCCGCGCGCAAGACCGTGATGCGCGACCAGCAGGCGGCGCGCCGCTGCACGCGTCAGGGTCACCGAAGCCATCTCGTGTGGTGTCTCACCAATAGCGATGCGTTCTTCGACGCGCTGAAACTAGCCTGGATTATTCATGAGGGTTCGTCGCGAGACGGTATCGGCCGTCGCAGTAGAACCCTCATGAATGATCCGAGTTAGCATTCCGTCCGGCCTCCACCGCCAGACATCGGCAGTATGCACGACACGCAGGCGTGGTCATGGAGCGGCGAGCCAGGCCGGCCGCTCCATAGCCGGCTATTGCTGAAAAGGGATCTCGCCGCGATCGACCCGCGCCTGTTCCTCGGCACTGGCTGGCTCCACGGCGAACCGTGCGTTTGGCCACGTCGACCGAGGAGTTGAGGCGCTTCTGCCAGTCTGTCGCGTCGCCGGGTGACGGCGTGCGGATCAGCCATGTCGTATCGGACACCGGAGAGTGCTTAACGACGAGATCATGACCGCGCCTGCACCTCATCAGACGTGAAGAACCTTCTTGCGGGCACTCGCCTCGCGTTTCTGTCGATGCGCTGCCAGTCGTGATACACAAGAGGCGGATGGTTGCCTCCCTCATCGAACGGATCACGGGCCTGATTCTGCGCCGGCCGCGCATGATCCTCGCAGTCGCACTCGCCATTACGGTTGCGTTTGGACTGCTGGCTACCCGGCTGAGGCTCGACCCCGACCTCTTGAACCTGATTCCGCAGAACAACCGCGAGGTGAACGAGTTTCGCTCGCTGCTGAAAGAGACGGGCACACTCGACTTTCATGTCGTGGTCCTGCAGTTCCCGAAGGGATCCGATCCAGCGGTGTACGGCCCGCTCATCGATCGCATCGGCGAGCAGCTCCGCGCCTCCAGGCAGATCCAGAACGTGACCTGGCGTATCCCCGATCCCTTCACGGTCATCGACCGCGTGATGCCGTACTCGCTGCTGATTCTCAGCCCCCAGCAGCTGGAAGTGGTTGCCGCCAAACTGTCCGACGACTCCATCCTGTCCGCCGTCGAGCGGAACCGCACGCTGTTGCAGACCCCGCAGTCGGCCATCGTCAAGCAGGTCGTGCGCATCGATCCGTTCAACCTTCTGCCGCTTTACGTGGAGAAGCTCAAGCGCGCCGGCAGCGGTCTGAACGTCGACTTTTCCAGCGGCTACTACGTCTCGGGCGACCGCAGCGCAGCGATCATCATCGCCAGGCCAAAGCGCGCTGCGCAGGAATTGGCCTTCAGCCGTGCGGTCATGGACGAGACCCGCGCCTTCGTGGACAAGGCCGCGGAAGAGTTCCGCACCGGAAACCCCAACGTGCCGCTGCCAGAGATCGGCTTCACCGGAGGCTACGCGATCGCAGCCGCGGACGAGAAGATCATCCGCCGCGACATGGCTGTCAACAGCATCTCCTCGATGGTCGGCATTCTGCTGCTCTATCTATACGCATACCGCCGTCCGTCTGCGCTGCTCTACGCCGCGCTGCCGATGACTGCGGCGATCGTGATCACCTTCGGAATCGGTGCGCTCGCCTTCGGCACGCTCTCCGCCGCCAGCACGGGATTCGCCGCGCTGCTGGCAGGGCTCGGCGTCGATTTTCTGACGGTACTCTACGAGCGGTACGTCGATGAGCGGAACCGCGGCGCGGGGGTGGCGGCCGCGGTGCGCACGCTGATGACCCACGGCCTCCCCGGTGTGCTGGTCGGCGCGCTCACGACTGCGGCAACGTTCTTCGCTTTCCTGGCGACGGACTTCCGCGGTATGACCGAGCTGGGGTTCCTCACCGGCAGCGGGATCCTGGTGTTCCTGCTCTGCGTCGTGTTCGTCTTCCCGGCGTTGCTGGTCATCATCGAGCGGCGCCGTTCGTCCGTGCGCATCGTGCGTGTCCACGCGTTCGGCTCCGACCGCGTCGTCACCGCAAGTCTGAGCCGGCCGCGCACGATCTTCGCAGTCTGGGCGATTGTCGTCGTCATCGCCGGCGTTGCCGCGACACGCGTCCAGTTCAGTGACAGCGTGCAGAACCTCCGTTCGAAAGGAAACGAGGGCTTCAAGCTGCAGGACGTGGTTACGAAGAAGTTCGGACAGTCGTTCGAGTTCATGATGTACGGCGTGCGCGGCAAGACCGCGAGTGAAGCCATCGCGAAGACCGAGGCTGCAATGCCGGACCTCGATCGCATCGCGGAGAAGCGGGTGATCGGCTCATACCAGTCGATCGTCACGTTCCTGCCCAGCGAGGCGCACCAGCGTCAGATCATCGAGCGCCTGCAGGCAGGAGCGGGTGGGCCGTTCTCGCGCTCGCGCGTCGAGGCGACGTTCCGGCGAGCACTGGTCGCGAATGGCTTTCGTCCCGACGCTTACGACGACTTCATTCCGCTGTTCGGCCAGGCCCTTCAGCAGAAAGAGCCCCTCACCATCACCGCCCTCGAGCGCCTCGGCCTCGGTGACAGCGTGCAGCGCTTCATGAAGAAGACACCTGAGGGGTACATGTCCATCGTCTACGTCTACCCGACGACCGGCACGTGGCCACGGTTCCTTCCCGAGGAGCTGCAGGAGTTCCGCAGAAAGCATCCGGAAGGGGCGCTGACCGGCGTGAACCTGGTCTCGCAAACCCTGCGCACCATTACCAGGAACGATTCGGCACGCGCGAGTCTGCTGGGGTTCGCGCTCGTGTTCGGGCTGCTCTGGCTCGGCTTCCGCTCGTTCTCGCGCGCCTGCCTCGTGTTCGTGCCGTTCATCGCGGGATGCACATGCATGCTGGGCTTCATGGCGGCGTTCAACCTGGAGTTCAACTTCATGAACGTCTTCGTCGGGTTGATGCTCGTGGGCACGGCCACCGACTATGCGGTCTACATGATCCAGCGGTACGACGAGTCTCCTGAGCAGTTCCCGCACAACTCGACGGAGACCGGTCGCGCCGTGGTGCTGGCCGCGTTGATGTCGATCGTCGGGTTCGCGTCGTTCGCGCTGTCGGCCTATCCGGGTGTGCGCTCGATCGGCATTGCAGCCGTCGTCGGGATCGCCCTGAGTTGTCTCGCATCCATCACGCTGCTGCCCGCCCTGCTCGCGACTGGATGGTTTCGCCATCGGAACGCGTCGATGCTGGGTGAGCCGCCCCCGAAGGAGTGACGCTCTTTTTACAGAGTTGCTCCCTTCTTTACTCCCAGAAGTCTGTTGTCGGTTGTCAGTTGTCAGTTGTCAGTTGTCAGTTGTCTGCGCCTCTTCACGCTTCGGCTCAGACAACCGACGACCGGGAGCTGTCAACCTGTCTTTGCGAAGATCTCCTCCGCGAAACGATCCCAAGGGCTGAATCGTCACACCGACCAGGCCGCCGCCACTTTAGGGCCAGGTCTAGCTACGGACCTGACCCTGGGTGGCCGATAGTTAGCGCGTCAGCGTGCGGAAGAATTCGTCGTGCAGTTGCCGCGTGACGAACTTCTCGGGTCGGAGACAGATCCGGCTGGCACCCCCACTTTTCCGTTCGTACCGGGTTTGCACGCGCTTGGACAACTTGCGGCGAGTTCTCCGGATAATAAGACCGCCATAACCGCGAGAAGCAAATGAATGACAGGCCGGATCAGCCCTTTCATTTCCAGTCCTTCCGCTGGCGCAGTTCCTGAAAAAACGCCGCCGCTGGCTTGCCGTTGTGTGCTTCGGTCCGGTAGTCGCTTTGCGGGCGGATGACACCTTTGTCGTTCTCGAAGATCCCGAAACGCCCCTGCCAGAGCTGATACTTCTCGAAAGTCGGATGCCATTTCAGAAACAGCACGTATTCGGAGCCTCGCGACAGCGGCACCTCGTCGGCAATCCGAATGATTTGGTCAATGGTCTCGATCTCACCAGCAACCTGGATGACCGTCAGATCTTTCTCGCCCAGTGTCTCCAGTTCTACGGGCCCGCGAAACACCTCGAGCACTCTCACTCGGTGATCCGTATGGACGGCGGTGGAAGGCCGTTCCAACTGCGGAATCTTGCGGCCGACAGCGCGACCGCCGAGAACCTTGACGTGGATCACGGCGTCTGATTCCGACCATAGTGAATCGAACGACTCCGGGGCGATGAACGTCACGTGACGCGTTCGCACTTCTTTCTCTCCGGCAATCGCTGCACAAGAGAGAAACAGAAAAGCAAATCCAGCAAGAATCGGTGTTTTGCTTACTCCCGTCATTCCAGATCCACGTCATCCTACACCGCGGTGTGAAAAGCCGACTCGACGGACTGATTCCATCTACCTGGCCAGGTCCACTGACGCGCTGGGAGTGTTTGCGTGAACGAACCGCGTCCGCGGCGACGGGGGATTGCGTGGCTGGCGTTTAAAGTCTGGACGGAGCTGGCCGGATCGGTGCCGGGGAGCAAGGCGTCTGGTGTACGTCTGCGCGATCATCACCGCGGCGCAATGCGCCGCCATCGCGGCGAGCGCTGTGGGCTGACTTTGTGTTCTCAGTTGTCTGCGCCTCGTTTGGTTTCGGGGCAGATCTCAGGGCAGGCTCCGGCGGATGAGGGGGAGCCCTAGTGCAAGCAACAGGCGTGTCATTAGAAGCGCCCAGGTCGCGGGGCCCCGGCGGGGGATGCATCAACAGCACAAGACAGTCACCCCCCCCCCACACGACCCACC
>JANMSA010000775.1:0-2217 GCA_031388865.1 Acidobacteriota bacterium
CCAGCCAGCACCGCTGAATCGCTGACAGAGCTCTCTCCCTATCGCATCTGGCTGCGGGTCGCAGCCATCCTTCTCGTTGTCGTCGCTTCTTCTTTCGTGGCCATGCAACTCCTCGTGCGGGATCTGGCCACGCCTTCGGTCCGGACCGCGGATGTGGCCGAGGCCGATCGGAGGAGAGACGTGGAGATTCCGCCGCCGGCGTCGATGGCAAGTCCGACCGTAGAGAGGCAGGACGATCGCGCGCGCGACAATGTCAATGCCTCGCCTCAATCTGCGGTACTGCAGGCGGAACCTTCCGTTTCGGCCAAGCTGAGCAGCGGTGGGGCGCGAGCAGAGCAGACCATCGTCTCCTCTTCGCCGGCCGCAGTGTATGAGACGAAGAAACGGGAAAAATCCCAGTCAGAGGAGACAGCGTCCGGAGCGACGGATCGTCGTTTGTCGGATTCAGTCGAGCAGGTGGAAACTGCAAACTTCGCAAAAGAGGATGGAAAAAGCGGGAAGGACAAAGCTAGCTCGGATGAGAAGCGCGGTGCGCGCCCAGGTGGCGAAGCGGGAATGGTCGGTGGGATGATCGGTGGGTCGGTCGCCGCGCCCGCTCCAGAGCCCGCTCGGGTGGCGATCGCGGAAACGGCGCCCGCGGCGCCACCGTCCATCCTCACTCGAAAGCAGTCGTCGGTCGCATCGGCGCGCCGCCCCGACGAGTCAAAAGCCGTCACTCTCTTCTACGAGTCCCGGTCTGGCGGCTTTCTAGATGCTGAGGAGAGAGCCGTCTCGACGTTCCCTCTCGAAGTCCGCACGGATTCGTATACGGCCGCGCGCGATTCTCTCCGCGCGAACAAACTTCCGCCGCCTGCATCGGTACGCGTTGAAGACTTCGTGAACTCCTTCGACTACGGCGATTCTCAGCCATCTGACGGCGATTTTTATCTCATCGGCGATGGCAGTGTTTCCTCTTTTTCCCAGGGACCGCGGTATCTGCTGCTCCGGTTGGGAATCCGGCCCCGCAAGGGGCTCGGAAACAGAGCGGCCACGGTGGAAGTGCACTTCAACGATGATGTCGTGCAGCGTTATCGGCTGATCGGCTACGAGAATCGAGGCACGACCGGAGCAACATCTGCCGCTCCTGCCGCGAACGAACAAGTTCTCTCCCAAGGGGGCGTCGTAGCGCTTTACGAGGTCAAACTCCAGCAGGAGTATCAACGCAAGGACACGCTGGCCACGCTCAGGCTCCGCTATCGATCCGCAAACGACGAAATCGTCGACATCTCTCGGGAGATCGCCGCCACGGAGGTCGAACGTCCCTGGCTGGACGCACCGAGATCAGTTCAGCTGGCGTCGATCGTGGCCACGTTCGCGGAGATCCTGCGGGGCGATGATCGCGTCAGTTTCAACACGCTCGCCAATCAGGCGCGCTTCGTGGCCGACAGGTATCCGGGGAACGCCGGCGTGAAAGAACTGCCGTCACTCATTGAAACCGCTGCACGCCTCAAGAAGACCCAGGTCAAAGGCTTAAGTCAGAATTAATCAATTGACAAATTAAGAAGTGAGAATGAGGACGTTACCTCCCACTTTGAGCGTCAGCGAGTGGCATTCGGCCGCGGCGAGCTGCCGCGGAAACAACGCGCGATGGCTGCGGCCAGATCTTCCTGACGCGTCGGTTTGGAGAGGTAATCATCCATTCCCGCCGCGAGACACTTCTCCCGATCGCCTTCCAGCGCGTGCGCGGTCATGGCCACGATCTTCACGTTTTTGGCCGGAGTGTTCAGCCTCCGGATCTCTTTGGTTGCCTCATAACCGTCCATGCCCGGCATCTGGCAATCCATCAGGATGATGTCGTAGGTGGACTTTTTGATGGCCTGGATGACTTCGAAGCCGTTCGAAACTGCGTCGGCACGATAGCCGAGAACTTTGAGCTGGCTCAGCGTCAACTTCTGGTTGAGCGGCTTATCCTCGGCCAGAAGAATCCGCACGTGCTCGCGGCTCTCTTTGGGAATGTCGGCGCCCTCCGACGCGGAACTCTCGCTCCTGCGCCCAGAGCCGGAGCTCGGTTTGAGGTCGCGAGCCAGCATCGAGCCCAACGCGTCGAAAAGCTCCGACTGCTCCACCGGTTTCGATATGTAGGCGTTCACGCCGATGTCGCGCAGCTCCTGATCGTCGATGGCATCACCGAGCGAAGTCATGACGATCAGTCCCGCCTCGCGCAGGCTCGGATCGCGG
>JANMSA010000793.1:0-5079 GCA_031388865.1 Acidobacteriota bacterium
CAGGCGGGCCGGTGAGTTGTGCTAGAAGTGTTCCGTCAGAGAGAAGGCGCCCCCAATTGGAAACCATTCGACGGATTGTCTTTCTCGCCTCGCTGCTAGCTGCATCCCTAATTCATGCGCAGGACCTGCAGATCGGGAAGACCGGCCCCGAGCAGGGCGTCGCTGATTCCGACGTCGCGTACGAGGTCACGGTGCTGAACGGCGGACCTGGCGGTGCGCTGTCGGTCCAGATCAGCGATGCCCTCCCGGCAGGCCTGACGTTCGTCTCCCAGACGCAGAACAGCGGCCCCACCTTTCTCTGCGCCGCACCGGCGGGCAACATCTCCTGCACGATCGCGACCCTGAGCGCAGGCGCATCCGCCAGCTTCACCTTCGTGTTCCACATTCCCGCGGGAACTGCGCCGGGAACGTTCTTCACCAACATCGCCACGGTGTCGTCAGAGACGGCCGATCCGAACGACGAGAACAACTCTGCCTCAGCTTTCACGTCGACGCCGCCTCCGCCGCAGGGTGACCTGGTCGTGCAGAAGAGCGGACCGGGAGCCGCTGCTCCCGACACCGACATTCCCTACGACATCACCTTGGCGAATGCCGGACCGGATGCTGCCGGGAACGTCGTACTCACGGACGTCCTGCCGGCGCAGGTGACATTCGTCTCCTTCGTGCAGAACAGCGGTCCGAGCCTCTCGTGCGCCCCTCTTCCACCGGTTGGCTCAGCGGGAACAATCACTTGCACCGCGGTCAGTTTCGCGAGCGGAGCTATCGCGACGTTCACCCTCACTACTCACCTCTCGGCGGGAGCCACATCGGGCACATTCGTCTCGAACACCGCAACCGTTTCGTCGCAGAACGACCCGACGGAAGAGAACAACGCTGCCAGCGTGACCACCGTCGTGTCCGCCGTGGACGCCTCCGTCACGAAGACGGGCCCGGCGAACGCAAACGCCGGCACGGACCTCTCCTATACGCTGACCGTCACCAATGCCGGTCCCGATACCGCGAACGTGAACCTCTTCGACCCGCTGCCCCCCGGCACGACCTTCGTGTCATTGATGCAGAACAGCGGGTCAACGGCGCTCTGCAGCGCGGGCACAGCCAACTGCAGCGTGACTCTCGCCACCGCGGTTTCCGCGCAGTTCACGCTCGTCGTCAACGCCGGAGCGGCAACCTCCGTCACAAACACCGCCACCGTGACCACCGAGCAGTTCGACACGGATCCATCGAACAACGAGGACAGCGTCATCACCGCCATCACCCCAGTCGCCGACGTGTCGGTGACGAAGGCTGGCCCTGCCAATGTGACTGCCGGCGCAAACGCGACCTACACCATCACGGTGGCCAACGCAGGTCCGTCCGCGGCTGCAAACGTTGCTCTGACGGACGCAGTTCCTGCCAATACGACGCTCGTGACCGGTAGTCAGAGCAGCGGTCCGTCGTTCGCCTGTTCGTTCCCCCCTGCAGGCGCGGGTGGAACGATCACCTGCACCAACTCCACGCTCGCCGCCGGCGCGTCCGCCACGTTCTCACTGACCGTGCAGGTCAGCGCTGCGACCGCCGCGGGAACCAGCATCGCCAACACCGCCGATGTCACGACTACGACGACGGATCCCGACAGCGCGGACCGTACTTCCACGACCACAGCAACCGTCGTCACCGCGGCCGATGTCACCGTGGCCAAGAGCGGACCCGCCACCCTCATTGCGGGAACGAACGTGACGTACACCGTCAGCGTGACGAACAGCGGTCCATCGAACGCGGCCACCGTATCGCTCACCGATTCTTTGCCCGCGAGCACCACATTCGTGTCTGCGGACCAGACCGCAGGATCGCTTTTCAACTGCGGCGCGCCCGCTCCGGGCGGAGCAGGCACGATCACCTGCACCGCGTCCACGATGCCCCCCGGAACGGCCACGTTCCAGTTCGTTCTGAACGTCTCGCCGAACGCCAGAGGCTCGCTCACCAACACGGCCTCGGTCTCCAGTTCTACCGACAGCAACGGCGGCAACAACAGCTCGGACGCCACGGCGACCGTGCTTCCACCCTCCTCCGACGTGACCGTCGGCAAAACCGCCAGCCGCGCCCTGGTCGCTCCCGGCTCGACCGTCACTTATACAATCGTCGTCACCAACATCGGCAGCTTCGCCGCCTCCGGCACGACCGTCACGGATGTGCTGCCCGCGCAGCTCACCCTGACCTCCGCGACATCGACCCAGGGGACGTGCGTCGGGACGACCACGATTCTCTGCACAGTCGGTAACCTGGAACCAGCTGCATCCGCGACCATCACCATCGTCGCCACTGTCTCCGTCGCGGCATCAGGAGCAATCTCCAACACGGCAACGGCCTCGGACCCGAACGACAGGATCCCGGGAAACAACTCCGACACCGCCGTCATCAACGCCGTCGCCGCCATCCCCACTCTGTCGAGTCTGGCGCTGTTGATGCTCAGTCTTCTGTTCGCGTCGGGAGGCATGTTTCTGTTACGCAACCGCTGACGGGTGATGATGCGCGACGTATACTCACCGGCGGCCGCATGTCCTTTCCCCCGCTCGCCGCGCTACCGGCGATCGCTTCGATCGCGGAGTGCTTCCGCGCCGTAGCGGCGGCGTCGCCGGACGTGGTCGCACTCATCACCTCCCGCGACCGCTACACGTATTCCGACCTCGATCGCTGGTCCGACGCGATTGCGGCGGACGTCGTGAAGCAGAAGGCGCCGCTCGACAAGCCTGTCGCGATCATCACGGCGGACAACGGCGCGCTCGTCGCGGCCGTCTTCGGAGTGGTCAAAGCGGGCCATTTCTTCGTGATGATCGATGCCTCCGATCCCGCAGAGCGCGTGGAGCTGATTCTTCGCGAGTCGTTCGCGGAAGTGCGTGTCGAGCCGCGTCCTTTCTCGAAAGGGTCCACAGCGCTCCCTCCGCCCCGCCCACCGCACGAATTCGTGTATCTCGTGCTGACCTCCGGAACCACGGGGAAACCGAAGGCGGTCATCACACGCCAGGCGCGCTTCGTCGAGAAGACGCTCGCGTCCGCGGCGGGGAAAGGCTACGCGGCTGGTGAGCGCAGCCTTTACACGGCGCTGCCCGGCTTCACGCGGGCACCGCTGGCCATCTTCGGGACGCTCCTCAGCGGTAGCACGATGTGCGCCTTCGACGCGCGCAGCGAGAGCCTCACTGCGCTCGCCGCATCCATCAGCCGGGAGCGCATCACGAGCCTCGCGCTTCCGCCGTCCCTCTTCCGCCGGCTCATGACGCTCCCGGAGCTCGACCTGAGCAGCGTCACCACGCTTCGGCTCGGCGCAGATGTCGTCACCGTTGCAGACGTTGAGACCTTCAAGAGCCGCTTTTCGCCCGGCTGCAGGTTGCAGACAGGATTTGCGGCCTCCGAGACCGGACGCGTGTTTCACATTCAAATCGGTCACGACACGCCCATGCCAGGACCACTGGTCCCCATTGGCTGGCCCGTTCGGGGCGTCGAGGTCCGGCTGGTCGATGACGAAGGCAACGACGTGCCCGACGGCGAGGCGGGAGAGATCGTCGTGCGCAGCGAGCATGTCGCCGAAGGGTACTGGAACGATCCCGAACTGACCGCGCAGCGATTCGTGATGGACCATGTCCGCACGTTCTTCACAGGAGACCTGGCACGGCGCGACGATCAGGGGCTCTATTACTTCGTCGGGCGCAAAGATGCCCGGCTGAAGATTCACGGCCGGCGCGTCGACCCTTCCGAGATCGAAGCCGCCATCCTCGCCCTCGGTGACGTGCGCGAAGCCGTGGTCGTCGGCAAGACCGACGGCAGCGCGGAGCAGTGGCTCGTCGCGTACGTAGTCATGCAGCACGGCAGGCGATGCGACGCACGCGCGATACGAGCCGCCCTGCGCGAACGCGTGCCGATGTGGATGGTTCCGGCGCGCATTCACGCGTTGGACGCCATTCCGATGACGCACGCGGCCAAGGCTGATCGCTCCGCATTGGTCGCACGCGTCGATGACGTCCTGGTCGAGGACAGCGGCGCGTCCGATGAGTTGCAACGCCAACTCGTGGAGATCTGGTCGGGTGTGGTCCGCGCACCCGTTCATGTCGATGACGATTTTTTCGACGACCTCGGCGGAGACTCCATCCGGGCAGCCCATCTGGTGTCGGAGGTCGGACGCGTCACGGGGCGAGTCATCCCTTTGTCGCTGCTGCTGGAGCTGCAGACCGTCGCAAAGATGGCGGCCTTCCTCCTCGGACACCATCAGGCCGATCCCGTCGCGGTGGTCGTGCAGCGCGGCGGATCCCTCCCCCCCCTCTTCTGCATTTCCGGCGCGGGCGGGAGCGTGATGATCTTCCGCCGCCTCGCGCGGACCCTCGGAACCGACCAGCCGTTCTATGGCCTGCATCACCACGGCTTCGATTCCGCGATGTTCCCTGAGTCGTACACCGCCATCGCTGCGCAGTACGCGGATGCCATCCGAAGAATTCAGGATCAGGGGCCATACTTTGTGGCCGGGTACTCGTCGGGTGGAACGCTGGCCTTCGAAGTCGCACGACAGATGGAGCGAGTCAGAGATCAGGTCGCGTTCGTTGGACTGATCGACACCGGAGCGACACAGCGCGTCTCGTCGCGCGCCATTCGCTTGCGCAACCGACTGGCTTTCCTGCGTGAGCGGCCCCTTGCGAGGGTGCCACGGTACGTGTGGGAGATGGTCGCCCTCCGCCCGTGGTTCCTCCTCACGCGGTGGGCGCGGAGGTCGAAGCGAGTTCGCTTGCGCGCGAGAGACTTCCTTCCCGATCCGGCACTGGTGCCGGCGGACCTTCACCAGACGAACCGGACCATGTCTGCCTCACGCCTGGGATTCGCACTGCGGCCATACGGAGGCGCTGTGACGCTGTTCCGGGCTCGCCACGGAATGGGCGCGATGGCCGAAGAACGCGACCTCGGCTGGCTGCGCGTCGGCGTCGGGAGCCTGGATATTCTCGATGTCGAGGGCGATCACCGTTCGCTGCTCGAGGAAGACGTGACGTCGCTCGGACTGGCCTTCTCGGACGCCCTGCGCCGCGCGAGGGAGTAGTCCGGTTGCTGGTTGGTTGCTGGTTG
>JANMSA010000805.1:0-1547 GCA_031388865.1 Acidobacteriota bacterium
GGACGGAAGTGGGGGCTGAGGGACTTGAACCCACACGTCTTTTGGACACAAGATCCTAAGTCTTGCGCGTCTGCCAATTCCGCCAAGCCCCCGTGAAGGTTTCGCCCAAGCTTACCCGCTCTAGGCTTCCCATCGCTACCAGTCGATAAGAGGAGAGACGTTCGGCATAGGGTAGTATCACATTTGACACATTATAGGCGTTTAGTGTCATAATAAGTCCTACCTTGTCATTCACTCAGTATCTTTTTGGAGCAATCCAAAGAGCCACCTCTGTGACTGACAGGGCGGAGCAGCATCTGACCGCATTTTCCAGTATCGTCGAATTGATTGGTGGCTCGCCGGCCGCCGAGGCCGCCCGTGGCAGTCTTGGGCGCGCGGCGGGCGCCACGAGCCCCGTCCTGATCGTCGTCGAGCCCGGTCTCGATGGGACGGCCGTGGCTCGGGCGGTGCACGACCGGAGCGCCCGGCGTGCCGGTCCCTTCGTGGTGGTCGAGTGTGCCACCGATGATGCCGCTCACCTTGCAAAACAGATGTTCGGGACCCTCGCGGGCGGCGGCACCCTGATGCTTGCGAACCTGCAGGAGATGTCGGCACCTCTTCAAGCCAGGCTCGCGCGAATGCTGCGGGACGGCCAGAGCGGGAGCGACGGAAGCGACGCCGTACCGGTCGACGCGCGGCTCATCGCAAGCGTGAATGGCAGTCTCAACGAGGCGGTGCAGGATGGGACGCTCCGGCGCGAGCTGATCGCCCGGTTCACTCAGCGGATTGAATTGCCGCCGCTGCGCCTGCGCCCCGCGGACATTCCCACGTTGATAGGCTGCATTGTCGCCGAATCGTCCATCGCCGCGCAGCTACCGGTGACCACGTACACCCGCGAATCACTGACGCTGCTGGCCGCGCTGCCGTGGCGGCGCAACCTCGACGAGCTCCGCGAGGTGCTCGACCTGCTGGTGCGCGCGTCGGTGGGCGGGGTCGTGCGCCTCGAGGATGTGCTCGACCACATTCCGGTGGAGCGCATGACTTCCGGCGACGGCGCCGCCACCAGCCTGCGCGAGGCGAGGCTCAGCTTCGAGCGCCATTACATCGCGACCGTTTTGAACCGTCACCGCGGGCGCATGGAAGACGCCGCGCGGTCGCTGGGCATACAGCGGACGAATCTCTACAGGAAGGTCCGGCAGCTTGGCATCGGCCTGCAAAGGGTCCATCAGAAATGAAGATCGCTTACGTCGCGTGCGCGCTGTTCTGGTTGTCATCCGCGGCCGTCAACGCGCAGATTCTGGCGCCGCGTGAGGCGGCGCAGATCGAGTTCGGTCCGCTCTCGCTCTATCCGAGCCTTCGCATCGTCGATGCGGGCATCGACGAGAACGTATTCAACGACGCAGATAATCCGAAACAGGATGTCACCTTCACCGTCGCGTCGAGGGCGCTCGCGGTGCTGAGGGTGGGGCTCAATGAGGTGATGTTTTCCAGCGGGAGCGACTACGTCTGGTTCAAGGAGTACGCATCAGAGCGGTCCAGTAACGCGACGTACG
Organism: Acidobacteriota bacterium; assembly: GCA_031388865.1. Taxonomy (GTDB): domain Bacteria; phylum Acidobacteriota; class Thermoanaerobaculia; order Gp7-AA8; family Gp7-AA8; genus QHVT01. The sequence goes on from JANMSA010000805.1 coordinate 1,533, forward strand.
CCGCGCGGGTCAACT
>JANMSA010000825.1:0-11507 GCA_031388865.1 Acidobacteriota bacterium
CGCGCGGCCCCGTCACGCGCGTTTATTACTAAGCGCTTCATCACATTCAGCGCAGCGCCACAGTTACCGCTGGATCATTGCCACGAATCACGTTATGTGGAGCGCCTCGCCAGCCCGCGGGGTGCTCCGGGAGATCGATCATGATCAGGCCATTCCTGCTTTGTTGTCTTGTTTTTGTAGCTCGTCACACTGGCGCGGCTGAGCCGCAGGTCGACGGCGTTATTCAACCGTTGCCCGCCGCTGCTCAGGTGTTGGTTCCCGCCGCCGGGAGCATCCCCGGAGCCAACGGTACCTTCTTCCGCTCTGACATCTCGGTGTGGAATCTCCGCGACGTCCCACAGGCAGTCGAACTCCAATGGGTGCCACACGCCGGCACTGCCGCTTTCGCTCCAGTGCAGGCGATCATTCCAGCGCACGGCGCGCTTCGTTCCGAGGACTTCGTCCACGACATCTGGGGTCAGAGCGCGTTAGGAGCGATCATCGTCACGGGTCTAGCGCAGGATGCCACAAGTGACACCGGCGCACGCCTCCACGTAACCTCCCGGATCTGGACTCCACAAGGCTTCACGACAGGCACGACCTCGCAGAGCCTCCCAGCCATCCCGACGGGCGCCATCAATGCCGGAACCGTAACGATCTTTGGTCTACGACGTGACGACCGCTACCGTGCCAACGTGGGCATCGTGAACCTGGATCCGTCGAATGAGCAGACGTTCGACGTGGACCTCGGGCAGAACCGATTGAGCCAGCCTCCCGAGGTTTACAGCGTGACCGTTCCCGCGTTGTCCATGCGTCAGATCGCGCTCAATGCCCCGCTTCAGCAGCCTTTCATCCTGGTGCGCGTTTCAAACATCACCGGCGTGGCGGCCCGTTCCTCTCGTTGGCTCGCGTACGGGTCATCCATCGATAACTCCACGGGCGATGCATGGTCCGAGGTAGGTGCTCCCGACAGTGCGGACTGAGGTCGCCCGGTTCGGTGGCGAGCGAGCGCCGCCCGCTCGCCACCGATGTTCCCCCTTCTCCGACCGTGGCAAGGAGGGGATGATGCTCAAATGAGCGTCGCGATCGTCACCGGCGGAACGAGCGGCTTGGGAGCCGCCATCTCTGATCGTCTGCCGGAACGCGGCATGACCGTCGTCACGGTGTCGCGCCGGGAAGAAGCGGACGTGCGCGGAGACGCCTCACGCGAAGAGACCGTGCAGCGGGCCGTTGCCTATACGGAGGCACGAGGCGAGATCACCATTCTCGTGAACTGCGCCGGACTGGGCGTGTTCGGCGGCGCCGGTTCCTATGTCGAAGAGGCCGTCCGTGAGTGATCGATGCGAACCTCGTCGCCATGATTCTCTTCTGCGATGAGCTCTTCCCCCGCTTCACCCGCGACGGCGGCACGATCATCAACATCCTGTCCACGGCGGGGTTGACGCCGAAGCCGGGAGAGAGCGTTTACTGCGCGGCGAAGTGGGGCGCGCGCGGGTACACCGAGGTGCTGCAGATGGAGGCGAAGGGCACGAGGGCACGCGTGATCTCGGTCGCGCCGGGCGGCATGCAGACGCCATTCTGGGAGCACGCGCGGGAAGGCTTCATGGATCCTCTCGAGGTTGCGCGCGTCGTCGTGCAGGCACTCGACTCCACGCTGAACGTGACCAGCGTCGTCATTGAGCGCTGACGAACGTCGCGGGCTGTTCAACAGTCAGCGTTCGACAAATACAGACTGCATCCAGGCCATCCTGCCGTTCGAGCTGCTCGCGGTACCAGGCCGCGACTTCCTGCGGCGTCGAATCGCCATCACTCTCGAGGGTGTGCGTGTGCAGGTTCCCTTTCAACCAGACGACAGAGGCGAGAACGGCGACAATGACGGACATCGGGCCCCATCGTAAGCGAGGAGATATCCATGCGCCGTAGTCTCGTCGTCACCGTTGCGCTGCTCATCACAGTTGCGCTCCCCGGGCAGGAGCGGCCCACTGGTGAGCGGCTCAGGCGCGCGTGCGCCAGACCTCTTCGACCTTTTTACCCATGTCGGACGGCGACTTCACGACGTGGATTCCAGCTGCGCTCAACGCCTCCATCTTCTCCGCTGCCGTGCCCTTGCCGCCGCTGATGATTGCCCCGGCATGACCCATGCGGCGACCGGGAGGCGCTGTCTGGCCGGCGATGAACGCGACGACGGGCTTGGTGACATTCGCCTTCACGAACTCTGCCGCCTCTTCCTCCGCGCTGCCGCCGATCTCGCCGATCATGATGATCGCTTCCGTGGCCGGATCGGCCTGAAAAGCAGCGAGACAGTCGATGAAGTTCGTTCCCGGGAGCGGATCGCCGCCGATGCCGACGGCCGTCGACTGGCCGATGTGCCGCGTCTGGCCGACCGCCTCATACGTGAGCGTTCCCGAACGCGAGACGATGCCGATCGGACCTGCTTTGTGGATATGGCCGGGCATGATGCCGATCTTGGCCTGATCCGGGGTGATGATGCCGGGGCAGTTCGGCCCGATCAGTCGCGACGGCGCGTGACCGTCGGCGATCCGGCGTGCGTTGTTCTTCTTCAGGAAGTCGTGCGCCTTGATCATGTCCGTCACCGGAATGCCCTCGGTGATGCAGATGATCAGCTCGACGCCTGCATCGGCGGACTCCATGATCGCGTCTGCCGCGAATGGCGGCGGCACGAAGATCAGCGAGCAGTTCGCTCCCGCTTTGGTGCGCGCTTCGAGCACCGTATTGAACACAGCGAAGCCCTCATGCGTCGTGCCACCCTTGCCGGGTGTCACTCCGCCGACGACCTGCGTCCCGTAGTCGCGGCAGCCGATCGCGTGGAACGTCCCTTCGCGTCCGGTGATGCCCTGAACGATGACTTTCGTATCCTTGTCTGCCCAGATCGCCATTACGCGCGTCCCTTTGCCGCTGCGACGACTTTCGTCGCCGCGTCCCACATTCCGTCAGCGGTGATCAGCGGCAGGCCCGAGTCCTTCAGGATCTGCTTGCCCAGCTCGACGTTCGTGCCCTCGAGGCGTACCACCACCGGGACCGGCAATCCGACCTCGCGCGCGGCGCTGACCACGCCCTCGGCGATCCGATCGCCGCGCATGATCCCGCCGAAAATATTGATCAAAATAGCTTTCACATTCTTGTCGCTTAAAATGATACGAAAAGCATTCTTCACCTGGTCGGCACTTGCGCCGCCGCCCACATCGAGAAAGTTCGCCGGCTCACTCCCCGCGAGCTTGATGATGTCCATGGTGGCCATGGCCAGGCCGGCGCCGTTGACCATGCAACCGACGTCGCCGTCGAGCTTGATGTAGTTCAGCCCGAACTTCGACGCTTCGACTTCCAGAGGATCCTCTTCGTCGAGATCACGCATCGCGGCAAAGTCCTTGTGCCGGAACAACGCGTTGTCGTCGAAAGTCATCTTCGCGTCGAGCGCGAGGACGTCTCCCTCTTTGGTGATCAGCAGCGGGTTGATCTCCACCAGCGAGGCGTCGGTCTCGATGTAGGCGCGCATCAACTGCTCGCAGAAGGGGAGGAACTTCTTGAACGTGTCGCCGGTCAGGCCGAGCGCGTACGCGACCTGGCGCGCCTGGAACGGCTGCAGGCCCAGGACGCTGTCCACAGGCTCGCGGTGAATGGCCTTCGGATCGTGCGCGGCCACTTCCTCGATGTCCATCCCACCCTGGGCCGACGCCATGATGACGTTCATCCCCAGCCGCCGGTCGAGGGTGATGCCGAGGTAGAGCTCCTTGTCGATGTTGAGCGCCTCCTCGATGAGCACCTTGCGCACGACCTGCCCAGCGGGGCCGGTCTGATGCGTGACCAGGGTCATCCCGAGGATCTTGTTCGCGAGCTCGACGGCTTCATCGGCATCCTTCGCGAGCTTGACGCCGCCGCCTTTGCCGCGACCGCCCGCATGGATCTGCGCTTTGACCACTACGCGTCCACCCAGCTGCGCGGCCGCCTCACGCGCTTCCTCGGGTTTGTCGACCACCACTCCGCGCGGCGTGGGCACGCCATACCGCCGAAGGATCTCTTTTGCCTGATATTCGTGGACCTTCATAACGGCGCGGGTTGTATCACATTGGTTGTCGGCTGGCCGGTTGTCGTGGTCCGGCGCAGCAGCGCCCGTCAGCCACGTTCGTTGAGCAGCACGGGCACCGCCCTGGCTTCAGCCGGTGATGAACGATGCGTCCACAACGCGGCTTGTCCCAACGCGGCTCCGGCGCCCCTGCCGGGGCGCTCACGGTGGGACGCCTCAACCGGTGGTATCGCGCTTCGCACTCAACCACCGGCTATTCGCCACCACGCCTCCGGCGTGCAAAGCCCCCGTATCGCACGAGACCTAGGTTCGACACACCGGAGGCGTGATGGCAAAGCCGGCACTTGCGATGAAGCGTCAAAAGTCGACACCCCGAAGGCCCAATGGCGAATAGCCCGCGCTTACGATGAAGCGTCAAAGTCGACACGCCGGAGGCGTGATGGCAAATAGCCGGTGGTTGAGCGCAAGGCGCGATACCACCGGAGCGCGTCCACGGTCTCGAAGTGCGCCCCGGCAGGGGCGCGGGAACCGCATAAAGGATTCGCACTCAACCACCGGCCATTTGCCAGCACGCTCCCAGCGTGCGAAGGCGTAGGCAGTGGACAGCGGACAACAACGTCGCTACGGCGTACCCAGCGTCTCCTCGAGCAACCGCCGCAGGCGCAGTCCGCCGCGCAGCAGGCGTTCGTAGACGATGCCGATGTTCTTCTTCGGGTACTCCGAGCCGAGGGTTCCGTTGCCGATCGCATATGCGTCGTGCACGGCCGCATAGTGCGATTCGTTGAACCAGTCGACGACGGTGCCTCGCTGCAGTTCTTCAATGGGTCGGCCTCGCATCTCGAAAGCCAGCAGGTACGTCGCGTAGTCGTCGACGGAAGTCGGGCCCCAGTCGACGAGCAGGCCATCCCATGCGCTGTGCAGGTTCGTTTCGACGCCGAGAAGGCGAACCTTGACGAGATTGCCGCCGCGATCCATGACCATCTGCCCAGTCACCTCATCCCGCACCTGACCGCCGGCCGCGTGCATCGGCTGATGGAGATCGCCGACGAAGTGCACCAGGTAGATCAGCGCTTCGCGGCGTTTGTCGCGCGGCTGCGCCCTGTCCTTGAGGACGGCCGCGAACTTCTCGATCGCAGCGACGACGCACTGGTCCTCCTTGCAGTCGCGGGCGCGATCGAAGGTGGCGATCTCGTTCGGCGTGTTGCAGTAGTGCAACGGCCCCGTGTCGCCGGGACGGAGACCCTTCGTCTCATCCGCACGCCAGTCGTCCGGCATCGAGGCGATATCGCGCAGCGGCGCCGAGAAGTTCAGCCCGCGAATCTGCGCCGCCACATTCGGCGACAGGCCGCGCTCCGCGACCTCGGCCACCACGGCATGCCCTTTGGCACCCCAGGCGTAGGCGTTGAGCGGAAAGACTACAAACAAGGTCAGCAGGCCAATGATGCGCATAGAGAGAGAGTCTAGTCTTCGAGTCTTCGAGACGTCGAGTCTTCGAGAAGCTCAGGGTCGACTCGAACGCTCGAAGACCCGAAGACTCGTAGACTAGCTGGGTGAAGCAGGGAGACGAGATCACCATCACCCCCACCGAGCTCGTCGCCGGTGGCGACGCCATGGCCCGAGTGGACGGATTCCCGGTTTTCGCGTCCGACGTCTTTCCGGGCGACGTCGCACGGGTGCGTCTGTACGAAGTGAAGAAAGGCTTTGCGAAGGCCGGCCTCGTCGAACTGCTGACTCCGAGCTCTCTGCGGCGCGTCGCGCCCTGCCCTGTCGCCAACGAGTGCGGCGGGTGCGACTGGACGGCGCTGCGCCTCGATCACCAGCTCGAGGCGAAGCGGCGCATCCTCTCCGAGTCCATGCGACGCATCGGCAAGTTCGATGTGGGCGCGCTCCCGGAGATCGCCGTGCACCCTTCGCCGCTCAACTATCGTTTGCGGTCCCGATTGCACCGCGATGGCGATGCGATCGGCTTCTACGCGATACGCTCCAACCGGGTCGTGCCGCTCGCAAAGGAGTGCGAAGTCGTAGGAGTCCGCACCGCTCAGGCGCCGTCGGAGGGCGAGCAGTGGGAGCTCTGGAGCGAGATCGTGCGCGATGAGCGCGAGCTCACGATCACCGTCGACAATTTCACGTACCGCCTGCACACCCGGGCGTTCTTCCAGGTCAACCGCCACCTCATGAGCACGATGCTGCGCCTGGTGACCTCTCACGCGTTGCGTGTGCAGAACCGCAACCGAGCCGCGGATCTGTATGCAGGCGTCGGATTCTTCACCGTTCCCATCGCGCGGCTGTTCGACCGCGTGACCATGATCGAAGGATCGCCTGTGGCAACGCGCTACGCCCGGATGAACGTGCCGCGCAACGTGAAGGTCATCGCAGCCTCCGTCGAGCATGCGATCCGCGACCTGCGCGACGTCGACTTCACCTTCCTCGACCCGCCACGTGCCGGCGCACGCCCGGAGGTCATCGACACCGTCGCGGAACGGACAAAGGAAATCATTGCGTATCTCTCCTGCGATCCCGTAACCTTTGCCAGGGACGCGAGCCGGCTGATCGCGTCGGGCTGGCGCCTGTCCACACTGGACCTCCTCGACCTCTTCCCCAATACCTCTCACGTCGAGACGCTCTCCTCGTTCGAGCGTGACTCATGACGACACTCCTGCCGCGTTTCCGCTGATCGGTCTCATCGCAGGTCTCGCCATTGGCGCAGACCTGGTGAATCCCTGGACCTCGATCGCCGGTCTGCTCCTCATCGCCTGTTGCGCACTGCCTGTGGCCCGCGCTGCACTCTTCGCCGCCCTCGGGATCGCGCTCGCTCTGCACGTGCAATCGCGAGAGGCAGAGCAGCGTGCGGCATTCTTCGCGTTTCACCCGGAACGCTTCGTGACGATCGAGGCTCCGCTCGAGCGCGACTGGACCTCCCGCGACGAAGCGTTCCTCCTGCGCGCGTCGCACTTTCGCGCAAACGGCATCGCTTTCGACGGCCCGCTCAGCGTCTACGCGCGCTTCAATCCGCAGGAGATGACGATGGAGGCAACGCTTCGCGCTGAGGGTTTCCTGCGCGAGAGCGAGCATGGTGGCTACACGGTGAGCGTGAAGTCGCCGGATCTGATGTCGTACGCAGGCCAGCTGACGCTCTGGAATCCGGCCGGATGGAATCGGGCGCTCGCAAATCGCCTGGAGCGCCACGCGGAGCAGCGCAGCGACGAAGTCGCCCTCGCCCAGGCGCTCATCCTCGGCCGCGGCGAGCGCCTGACGGACGACATGCGCGCGAGCTTCCGTCGCGGCGGCACGTATCATCTGCTCGTCTTCTCCGGCCTGCAGATCGCCCTGGCTGCTGGAGTCCTGGCCGCGCTGCTGCGCTGGATCCACGCCCCCCGCGCCTCGGACTGGCTCCTTCTCGCATTTGCTACGCTGGCTCCACTGTTCATCGGACCAACCGCATCCGTCTCGCGCGCAAGCGTGGGCATCGGGCTTTACGCTTTGTCCCGAATCTGCAAGCGACCGACATCGATTGAGAACCTCTGGTGCGTGGCCGCGCTGGCAAGGCTGATTCTCGAGCCGCGCGATCTCACCGATGCGTCGTTCCACCTCACCTACGCGGGCGCAGGAGCGCTGCTCTTCATCGGCAAGCATTTCCGAAAGCCGTTCGGACACCTGGTGGCCGCCGAGACCGCGATCGCCCCGCTGACGCTTTTCCACTTCCACCAGTTCGCCCTCGGCGGCTCCGTCGTGACGCTGCTGATGTCGCCGGTCATCTTCGCGATGCTCGCCACATCGCTCCTCGCCTGCGTCCATCCCTGGTTCCTCGGATCGATCGGCGTGCTGCATCGCATTTGCACGCTGCTCAACGCCGCGGGATTCTCCGGCTTCTTCGCAGCGCCGCCGCTCGCTGCGATGATCGTGAGCGGCGCTCTGGCGATGCTCTCGCTGGCGCTCCTACGCGAGCGTGTGCGCGCGATTGCGATCGCGATCGCGCTGATGATTCCCAGCGGAGCGTCGATCGTTCGCTCGTCCTCGCAGCGCACCGTCGTGGCACCGGTGGTGACGTTCTTCGACATTGGCCAGGGTGACGCGATGGTTCTCCGTTCCGGCGAGCATGCGGTCCTCGTCGACGGGGGGCGTGGAGAGCGCATCCTGCCGATGCTCGTGGACCGCGGCATCCGGCACCTCGATGCCGTCGTGCTCTCTCACGCTCATCCCGATCACTGCGAAGGGCTGGTACCCGTCATCACGCACCTCGCCGTCGGTTCGATCTGGATCTCGCCGCGAAGATTCCGCGGCGAATGCGCCGCGCAGATCCTCGAGGCCGCAAGCGCGACGCAGACGCCGATTCACCTCGTACGCGATGGCGACGTGCTGCAGGCGGGCGACCTCCGCCTCGCTGCAACAGTCGCCGGGACCCGCTTCCGCCGCGCCCCTGAGAACAACGGCTCCATCGTCCTCCGCGCCGACGCTGGAGGGAGGCGCTTTCTTCTGACCGGGGACATCGAGAAGGAGGCAGAGCTCTACTTGGGCGATTCCAACCTCCGCGCGGACGTCCTGAAAGTGGCGCACCACGGCAGCCGCAGCTCCACCTCGCCAGCGCTGCTGGGGAGGGTCGGGCCGCGCATCGCGGTCATTTCGTGTGGCCGCCGCAACCTGTTCGGGCATCCGCACCCCTCCGTGATCGAATCCCTGCGCGAGCGCGGAATCCGCACCTGGCGCACAGACCGTGACGGCACGATCGATGTCGAGGTGCGCGCCGGACGGCTGTACGTGCGGTCCCGATTGAACTAAAGTCATCGCCAGCCGCCATGTCCAATACGCTCTTTCGCCTCGGGCTCTGGACGCTGATCCTCGTCCTGACGCTGTATGTGCTCGCGTCGTCGTACGCCGATGCGCGATGGGCTGAGTTGATTCCGATGCCGATGCTGAAGCAGTCACTCGTCGTGGCTGGAATCCTGATCCTGCTGGGAGTCGTCACGCGCATCCTCGGGAAAGGGGCCGCCGTGGTGATCAAGAATCGCTGCCGCAACTGCCGCACGGCCATCCCACCGGGAGCGCTGTATTGCCGGGAGCACCTCCGTACGATCCTCTCCGAAGAGGACGACCGGACGCACGCCACGCACGTGCGGCGTTGAAAGCTCCCTCTCCCGATGGGTGGGCAGAGGGGACGGGGGTTGCGAGCCTGGCAGCGATCGAGTGAATAATCGCGGCGTGCTGCGCCACCCTCCTCTGATCGTTCTGCTCGGCCCCACCGGCTCCGGGAAGTCTGCGCTGGCACTGGCTCTCGCCAGGCGTCTCGACGGAGAGATCGTCAACTACGACTCCGTTCAGGTCTATCGTGGATTCGACATCGGCAGCGCCAAGCCGTCGCTCGCGGAACGAGCGCTGGTGCCCCATCACCTCTTCGACCTCATCGACGCGGACGAGGAGTTCAACGCCGCGGACTACGGCCGCATCGCGCGAGACGTGTGCTCGCGCGTGGACCGCCCGATCCTCGTCGGGGGGACGTTCTTCTATCTCCGCGCCCTCCTGTCCGGACTGCCGGAGATGCCGGCGCGCGATCAGGCACTGCGCGAGCGCATCAGGCGCATCGCGGCCAGTCCTTCCGGCGCGGCGCGACTGCACCGCTGGCTGTCGAACGTCGATCCGCGCAGCGGGCAAAAGATCGCGCCCGCCGACCGCCAGCGCGTGGAGCGGGCGCTCGAAGTATGGATCGCCAGCGGCCGCCCCATCTCCAGTTGGGAGCCCGAGACGGATGTCCAGTTGCCGTCCCTCCGCATCGGTCTCCGCGTCGAGCGGGCCGCGCTCGTGACGAAGCTGGACGCTCGCGTCGAGGCGATGTTCCGCAGCGGTCTGGTTGAGGAGACTCGCGCACTTCTGACGCGATTCCCTGTGACGGCAAGACCGTTCCAGACCATCGGATACAAGGAGGCCGCCGCGGTGGTGCGGGGGGGGCTGACCGAGAGCGATGCGATCGCCGAGACCCGCCGACGCACGCGCGCCTATGCCAAACGGCAGATGACCTGGCTCCGCTCGGAGCGAAATGTGCACTGGATTGAAGGGAAGCAGGGAGACGACGTGATCGCCGAGGCGATGCGCGTCATCGAGGAAAACGCTTGAGATTGACGAAGAGCTCACTGTTGCTGGCTGCGGTGCTCCTGCTCGCGGCATGTTCGACGACGCCACCTCCGCCGCCCGAGGTCATACCGGCGGGCGAGGACCGCTATCTGATCGACCCTCGCACCGGCGCGACGGAGATGCTTGCGCCCTCGGCGGCCGCGCAGTTCGAGGGCGCCTGGCGCTCCGCCCTCGCAGGGAACGAGATCGAAGCGCAGAGACGCCTGGCCGAAGTGCGGAAGAGCAGCCCCGACTACGCGCCGGCCACGCTGCTCCAGGCGTTCCTCGACATCCGTGGTGGAGAGCTTGCCGACGCGCGCAACTCGATCGCGCGGGTCCAGGAAAACGATCCCGAAAACCTTCCCGCCCGGGTGTATCAGGCGGAGATCGCCTTGCGCGAAGGGGAGGCGCGCCTGGCGTACGACCTCTACAGACGCATCGCGAGCATGCCCGGCGCGCCGGGGACCGCCCTGGAACGCGTGACCGAGCTCGAAACGCGACTCTTCAACGAGTTGCTGTCGGCCGCACAGAGTGCACCCGACGCGGAATCGGTCCGGCTCCTGCGGGAGGCTCTCACGTTCAACACAGGGGCGATCGAGCCGCGCATCCTGCTCGCTCAGAAGCTCGTAGCGCAGAAGCAGTTCGACGAAGCGCGCCGCGAGCTGGACCCGCTGCTCAACACGGCTCCCGACCGGCCGGAGGTGCAGGAGATTCTCGCGGAGGTCGACGTCGGGCGAGGGCGGTATCAGGAGGCGATCGTCCGGTATGACCGGCTTGCGCGTCGTACCAAAGACGCGCGGTTCGAGCGCCGGCTCGAGGAGATCAAGTCCGACTGGAGCGCGGCGAACATGCCCGCGCACTATCGCGTAGCACTCGACAGTCCGGCCGTCACGCGCGGTGATCTCGCGGTGCTGCTCTACTGGACGGTCCCTTCCGTCCGTTTCGCGCAGAACCTCGGCACGCCGCAGATCGCGGTAGACGTCGAGGGACTGGCCGGACGCGAAGAGATGATCCGCGCCATCGCTCTGGGCCTGTTCGACGTCGACGCAGTGACTCGCCGCGTGAGCCCCCATCGCACGGTGTCCGCGGGACGCGTGTCGCAGCACCTGGCCCGCGTCCTTGCACTCCGCGGCGCACCATGTGCCCGCGCTGTGGCACAGGACAAAGTGCTGGCAACATGCGGCGTGACCGGGCTGACCTCGGGCTTTGCGTCCGACGCGACCGTTCCCGGCCGCAACGTCCACCGCGCGCTCGAACAGGTCGCGAAAGCGCTGCAGTAGCTGTCAGGGTGGAGTTGAGAACTGTCATCCCGAGCGTGAGTCGAGGGACCTGGGTGGGGGGTGGTCCAAGGCATGTGCTTCGTGCCCCCCGTCCCCCAGGTCCC
>JANMSA010000859.1:0-17687 GCA_031388865.1 Acidobacteriota bacterium
GAGAAACACCAACCCTCAGCTCTTGACGAGCTCTCAGCTCTCAGCTCGCAGCTCGCAGGAGAAACACCAACCCTCAGCTCTTGACGAGCTCTCAGCTCTCAGCTCGCAGCTCGCAGGAGAAACACCAACCGAACCAAACCCGAAACTTGATCAGACAGCGGCGTCTCGCTGCGAGGGCGGTGGCCTCCTGAGCGCTGCGAGCTGCGAGCTGCGAGCTCCGTCAAGAGCTGCGAGCTCGTCAAGAGCTGCGAGCTAGACCAGACGCCCATCCGCCATGCGCATCACGCGGTCCGCGTGTGCTGCGATACGCGTGTCGTGGCTGACGATCACCACTCCGCGTCCGTCGTTGCGTGCGGCATCGCAGAGGAGAGCGATCGCCGCCTCTCCTGCAGCGGAGTCGAGGCTGCCGGTGGGCTCGTCAGCGAGAAGGATCGCTGGATCGTTCACGAGTGCGCGGGCGATGGCCACGCGCTGTTTCTCGCCGCCGCTGAGCACTCGCGGGAAGCGGCCCGCCAGGTGCAGCGCTCCCACACGCTCGAGGGCGGAGTCCGCGGCGTGCCCATCGCCGCCGGCGAGCTCGACGACCAGCTGGACGTTTTCGCGGACGGACAAGGCGTCGAGGAGTCTGAAGCTCTGGAAGACGAAGCCGACGCGGCGCAGGCGGAAGAGCTCCAGCTCGCGCTCCGCCATCTCCTCGAGCGCGACCCCCTCGATGCGCACACTGCCGCGCGTCGGCCGGACGAGGCCACCGAGCATCGACAGCAGCGTGGTCTTGCCGCTGCCATTAGGACCGATGATCAAGACCACTTCGCCGCGGGCAACGTTCAGCGACACGCCGTCGACCGCGCGGAACACGACGCCGTCGGTGTACTCCTTCACCAGCGATTTCGCGGAGATCAAGGCCTCATTCACGCGCGGAAGACCTCGCCGGGGTAGATGCGCCGCAGCATGCGCAATGGCGCCGCGGCCGCGAGCGCACCGATCACCAATGCCGCAGGAAAGATCCACAGGTGCGTGGGCGTGTAGCGGAGCGAGAGCGCGGGCACGAGTCGGGAAAGCAGGGGCGTGATCGCCGCCGTCAGCAAGACCCCTGCGGCGCAACCACCGAGTGTGACCAGGAGCGATTGTGCGACGACGAGGCGCAGCAGGTATCGATGCCCGGCACCCAGCGCTTTGAGCGTCGCGTAGTCGTCGCGCCGCTCGAGCGCCGAGCTGTAGAGCATCAGCGCCACGATCAGTCCACCGACCGCGGCACCGAAGGCCGCGGCCGCAGCGAACACCGGCAGCACCCCGCTCTCCATCTCCTCGTCGTGATGCCGCACGAAGTCTCTCGCCGCATACACCGCCAGCTCCGGAAAGGCCTCGCGAATCCTCGACACGCTGCCTCCGCGGACGACGATGAAGCTCGCCGTGTCGCGCAGGCCGAGCAGGGCGGCGCCATCGTCGAACCGCACAAACCCGAACTGCGACACCAACGCATTCGTCCCCTCGGACAGACCCGCAACGCGGAACGGCTTCTGGTGAATCGTGATCGCGTCCCCTGCGCGCAGCTCGTACTTGCGCGCGAACGACTCGTCGAGCACGATCTCGCCCGCCTTCAGGTCAGGCGCACCTTCAGGCGCACCGAGCCTCGTCCGAGGATCGAAGCCGAACAGGAACAACGTCGACGTGCCCCTCCCCCGCACTTCGGCTTTGGTGATGATCCGCACCAGCGGAGAGGCGGCGCCGACGCCTTCCATGCGGGCCACCCTTGCCGCGAGGGAGGCCGGGAGAAAGGAGGAGCTCTTGAGGATGTTGTCCGAGCCCTTCTGCGCGATCCAGATGTCGACGCCTGCGGTGCGCACGTAGCGCGTCGACCCGTCGCGGACGCCTTCGTGCACGGCGAAAAGAAACAGCAGCAGAGACACAGTGGCGGCCACGCCAGCCACGCTGACGACCAGTCCGCCGCGGTTGCGCACAAGGAGCCGGCGCGCGAGAGGAACCATCAGGGCAGTGTACCCGCGTGCGTTGGTTGCGGGGGGGGGTGCGCTTCAAACGACACAGTCTCGCGGGTGCGATTTTTTGCTGTCATCCCGAGCGTCGAGCCGAGGGACCTGGGCGGGAGGGGCATCAAGAGCTCATGCATGTCGCCCGCCCAGCACAGGTCCCTCGACTCACGCTTCTAATGACACGACTGTCGTCTGCTCGAGGGCGCCCCGTGCCATCACCAGGCTCGTGCCGGCTGCGGACCGCGCGTCATCACCTCTTCCACGGCAGTCCTCTGCCGTTCAGTCGCTTGATTGGATCAGTGGAGAGGTCGCGGATGGAGTCGATGGGATACTTCTCCGTCACGATGGCCACGACGTTGACGGTGTAGAGATTGATCCAGTAGGCAAGCTGCTCATCGCGCGACAGCGAAGAGACGTCCACTTTCCCGAGCGTGACCAGCATCGCGAACGCAAGACCTGTCAAACCTGTTGATCTCAGATGCTCCCTCTTTCCAGACTCTAAACATGGTGATGAATCGATGGTGATGAAGAGCCGGCTCCTCTTGCGTCCCTCCCCTGCCACCAGCATCGCGCGATGGTCGTGACGATGCACCATCCCGCCGCGACCACTCCACGAACGGTCCCGCTGATTTTCGATCGTCCCAGGCGGCGGCGATAGGAGACGGGCACTTCGCGCACCCGCGCCCCGAGTTGCAGCGCACGCACCTGCATCTCCACCGTCCAGCCGTAGGCTCGGTCGCGCATGTCGATCCGGTCGAGGAGCGTTCTCCGGATCGCGCGGAACGGTCCAAGATCTGTGTAGCGATACCCGAAGAGGCGCTCGATCAGCACGACGGCAAGACGGTTGCCGAGCCGCTGCTGCAGGGTCAGGGCGCCCTGCTCGACGCGCGCGCGCGATCCGATCACGAGATCCGCTTCCCCACGAAGGATTGGCCCGAGGAGCGTGGCCGCTTCGGAGGGGTCATCCGACCCGTCCGCATCAAGGAAAAGAACGACCTCCACCTCGCTGGCCAGTTCCGTGAGCGCTCCGGCGCACGCCGCGCCGTACCCGCGTCTGGCGATGTTCACCACGCGCGCGCCGCCAGCGAGCGCAACCTCCCGCGTGTGATCGCGGCTGCCGTTGTCTCCGACGATCACATCGATCGTCATGACACGCGACAGTTCGTCGAGTGTTCGCGCGAGTCCCCGCTCCTCATCCAGAGCGGGGATGACGGCGGTGATGATCACGAGCGCTTGCGCACTTCCAAGGCCACGCCAGGGGCGCTGGAGCGATAGGCGACTTTCACCTTCGCGCCGATCGCTGCCTTCGTACCGACGAACTTCGTGCCCGTCGCGACCGAGAATTTCCGCGTCTTCGATCCACCCTTCACGGTGATCGAACTCGCCGAACGCGCCGTGACGACGCCGTTGACGTGCTTCACGGTCTGGTAAGTGCTGCTTTTTTTCGTAGAGGTGGCGGTCGCCGTGGCGGTGCTCGTCGTGCCACTCCCCTGCGCGAGAAGCGTCGAGGCTCCGAGAATCGAGGCGGCAGCGAGTGTCAGTAGGGCTCGTTTCATGGTGATGCTCCTTTTGCCGCTTCCAGGACGGCCTGTTCCCTCCAATTGCATCGGACGCGCCATCCGAGCAGCAAAAGGACGGCGATGCCTTCGAGGAAAAGGACTACAGCGCGCTCCCGGCCATCCACCATCACCAGAAATGCCAGATGCGTCACTGCCGTCAGCTGAAACCAGAACAGCCGGCGCGTCACTGCCGCCAGCGGCAGAACCCAGATCAGGTACCACGGCATCAGCACCGGCCCGCAGAGGAGGAGCACTCCCATCGGGAGCAGCGCGGCGTCGGCGAAACTCTCGAGCCGACTGCGCGCGTCGGCGGAAGGCTTTCCGGAGCGCAAGCGGGCAGCCCAGAAGCCCGCAGCGACGGTGGCGATGGCTACCGCAAGCCGTGCCCACCAGGATGCATCGTCCGTCCACGCGAAGAGCAGTTTCACGAGATGGAAGAACGTCGCGTTGAACTCCCACTCCTGTGAGAAGGCCTGGCTGCCCGAGCCTCCCCGCAGCATCGGCGCGAGCAATGCGGCCGACGCGGCAGCCGCCGCGGCCGTCCACCACAGGCCGAGCCGCCGCGCGACCGGGATCAGGAAGACCAGCGGCGTGATCTTCGCGCCGACGGCCACCACCCAGCCGATGCTCATGAGCAGTCGATGGCGCTTCGCGACACCGAACGTGAGCAGCGCGACGCCCAAAGTCACCAGAACGTCAAAGTGGGCGCTCCCGGCCGTGACCTTGATGAGCAGCGGATTCCACGCGAAGAGCAGCAGCAGCGCGGAAGAACCTCCCAGAAGAGTGATCGTTCTCCAGACTAGAAGGATGGCGACGAGATCCGCGAGGATCCACGCCAGCTTCAACGCCACGATGCTCCCCGGCGCGATCGCGTGCAGCGCGCGGAACACGAGCTGCGTGAGCGGCGGATAGATGGTGGTCAGCCAGGGATGATTGACGTTCGCACGAATCTGCTCCCAGACAGGTGATTCCGCCGCGAGCGGATCCAGACGGCGATCTTCCGGCGCGAGCGCGCGAGGATCGATGCCGCGTGCGCCCACGTGTCCGTCCCAGAGATACCGCCAGTGATCATCGTCGTAGAGAAGGTGGCGCTCGAAGACCACCTCACGTCCGGCGAGGTCGTCGATCAAGAGAGGCCCCACTTCGCCCAGCGGGGTGTCGCCCGGCAGCCCCGCAGGTACGAGAGCCAGCCGGAAAAGGAGAGCGCCCCCGATGATCACCTGCGGCATGCGCCGTCCCTGCGCGCGTTCGGCGAGCACGAAGGCCGCCGCATACACGGAGAAAAGCGCCGCCATGAGCAGGAGGAACGTCCCCGTATCGCGCCAGCCATTGCCCGGCGCCAGACGCGCCAGCACTCCGTAGAGCACAAGCGAGAGCAGCGCCATTCCGGCCAGAGGCCTGCCGCCGGTTCGCGTCGAGCGACTCACGGCACGAACACTATCCGCAACGGGCGGGGGTCGGTTGGCATCATGAGCGAGTCACTCCGGCGAGGACGTCGCGGGCGCTGGCATCCTGATGCCGTTTCTCGGCGCAGGCGCTGCACGTGAGATGAAATGACAAAGCGTGTCAGTTCTGCCGCGTCACTCGCCAGAAAACAAGCCTTTGTCACCGCGCCACGGCGGGCAGGATGGTAGCTTGGTCGCAGCCCACCTCACGACTGGCAACAGCCGCCAACTACGCCCGCAGCGCTTCCACCGGCTCGAGCCGTGCGGCCGTCAGCGACGGATACAGTCCCGCGAACAAGCCCACTCCGATGGCAAAGCTGGTCGAGATCAGGACGCCGAAACTCGAGATGGGGAGGCCGGCGGGGAAGAAGCCCGCGATGACAGTCACCAGGGCCACGCCCAGTCCCAGGCCGATGGCCGCGCCTGCAACAGAAAGCGTGATCGACTCGATCAGGAACTGCAGGAAGATCTCCCCGTTGGTCGCACCCATGGACTTGCGCAGGCCGATCTCGAAGAGGCGTTCGGAGATGGAGATCTTCAGCACCGAGAAGATCCCGACTCCACCGATGAGCAGCGACACTCCGGCGATTGCGAAGAACACGATCCGCCAGTTGCGGAGGATCACTTCGATCTCGCTGCGCTCCTTGAGAATCTCTTTGCCCACATTGTCGATTTTCGTATCGCCGATGCCGTTGTGGGCCTGGCGAAACCGCGCACTGGCCTCGTACTCCGCGTCGACACTCTTCTCGGGCGACACCGCTTTCGCAAGCATGTACGAGACGGCGTTCGCGCGGCCGAACATGTCCCGGAACACGGTCCAGGGGATGTAGGTGCCCCCCATCTCCTTAGTCATGTCGTCGTCGTCGACGAACTCGTTTCCGAGCTTCGCTCCGACGCCGATGATGGTCAGGCGCCGCCCGCCGAGGTTGATCTGTTTGCCGAGCGCGTCTTCGGTGCCGAACAATTTCTGCTTCAGGATGTGACCGATCACGGCCACGGGCGAGCTGCTGTCGACGTCGCGCTCACTGACGAAGCGGCCGGCCACGATCTTCCGGTTGCGGGTCGCCGCAAACTCCGGCGTCACGCCATAGACATCGATCCGGCGCGTGACGCTGCCGGCCGTGACCACAGAGCGCGACTGCCCTACCGGCGACATCGCGGTGATGCTCTCCGAATCGTCGAACAGCTTCGCGTCTTCCACACGCAGGCCGCGCGAGAGGTGAGCCTTTCGCTTCTCCAGCGGATCCACCGGCTCCCGCGCCGACGCGATCACGACGCCGTCCAGGCCGAGATCATTGATCCCTTTGAGCACGGAGTTGTTCACGCCGTCGAGCACCGACATGACCACGACCAGCGCGAGCGTCCCCAGGATGATGCCCAGCAGGGTCAGGATCGAGCGCAACGGATGTGCTTTCACTTCTTCGTAAGAGGTGCGGACGGATTCGCCGATTTGCATGGTTTGCTCGCTTCGCTCGCTAGGTTGCTAGGTTGCTGGTTGCTTGCTGGTTACTCGTGGTGTGTCGCCCGGACGGTGACGCACGAGCAACCAGCAACCCGTCACTCCGTCCTCAACGCCTCGATCGGATTCAGCCGGCTGGCGCGGATGGCCGGGTACATTCCGAACACGAGCCCCGTGCCGGCCGCAAAGACGAGCGCGTTCATGATCACTCCGGGGGTGATGATGGCCGGGTTGCGCGTGAGCATGGAGATGCCCTGGGTAAAAAACTTGCCGGCGAAGATGCCCAGGATTCCCCCGAAGACGGAGACCAGGACCGACTCGGTGAGCATCTGGAAGAAGATCTGTGCTGGGGTCGCTCCGACGGCTTTGCGCGTGCCGATCTCGCGGACCCGCTCATTGAACGACGCCAGCTGGATGTTCATGATCACGATCCCGCCGACCAGCAGCGAGATCATTCCGCAGATCATGAACGTCACGTCGTACATCTTGTTCTCGCTCTCGTTGCGGGCCAGGTTGGCGACACGCGAGAAGACCTCGAAGTCCTTCACGCCGTGCTGGCGGAAGAGAATGCTCTCGATTTCCGCCACTGCTTCCTTGTGGCGCTTGACGTCCTTCATGCGCGCGTGCAGGAAAGCGATCTTGCCGGTCTTCAGCGGCTGTCCACTGCGCGTCATCATGGTGGTCAGGGGGACGTACATCTGCCGGTTCATCCACCGCAGCGCGTTCCGCTTCTGGTCCCAGCTGAAGTACTTCTCCTCCATCACCCCGACCACGAGATAGCCCGCGTCTCCGATGATGATGGTCTTCCCAACCGGGTTGTCGCTGCCGAAGAACTCGGCGGCGCGAGTGGTACCGAGAACGACCACGCGCGCGGCGCCGGTCAGGTCGGCGTCAGTGATGAAACGCCCGCGCTCTACGTGGAAAAAGGTGATCGGAGAGTACGCAGGGGTGACGCCCATGACGTCGCGCGTCTTCTCGATGCCCCCGTAGCGCACGAGCATATTCTGCTGCGACGCAGGAGACACGAGATCGATCTCTTTCCCCTGGGCTCGCAACGCCATCGCGTCCGCGTAGGTCAGGCCATCCGACGCCAGCGCCTTCGCGTCGAGAGTGACTTTTCCCGTGGTCTTGTTGCCGACCCAGATACGCTCGATTCCGCCGCTGACTTTGTAGAACTTCATGGACGCTTCCTTCCCGGCGACGGAAAGGGAAAACGTAGCCACGATCGATCCCGCTCCCAGGATGATCCCGAAGAGCTGCAGCAGCGTCCGGCCAAAGTGGTCTTTGATGTCGCGGATGCCGTCGATGATCGCTTCGAGGATGAGCATGGTTTCTTGAGCTGGCAGCTCGCTGAGAGCTACTCCCCCGTGTCCTCTCCATCCACAATGAGGCCGTCCACGATCCGGATCCTGCGTTGGGTGCGGGCGGCGATGGCTGGGTCGTGCGTCACGATGATGATGGTCTGGTCATTCGCGGCCAGCTCTTCGAAGAGCCTGATGATGTCGCCGCCGGTCTTCTGATCGAGGTTGCCCGTCGGCTCGTCGGCGAGGATGAGCGACGGGGTGTTGACCAGAGCCCGCGCAACCGCCACGCGCTGGCGCTGCCCTCCCGACAGCTCGTTGGGACGGTGCTTCGCGCGGTTCT
The DNA here is from genome assembly GCA_031388865.1 of Acidobacteriota bacterium. GTDB lineage: Bacteria > Acidobacteriota > Thermoanaerobaculia > Gp7-AA8 > Gp7-AA8 > QHVT01. The sequence goes on from JANMSA010000859.1 coordinate 8,096, forward strand.
TGAGGCCGACCCGATCGAGCGCTTCGAGAGCGCGCACGTGGCGCTCGTCGCTGTCAATGCCGGCGTAGAGCAGCGGGAGCTCGACGTTCTTCAGGACCGTCGCGCGCGGCAGGAGATTGAAGGTCTGGAAGACGAAGCCGAGCTTCTGGTTGCGGGTCCGCGCCAGAGACTTGCCCGACATCACCGCCACATCCTCCCCATCGAGCCAATAGCGCCCCTCCGTCGGCGAATCGAGGCAGCCGAGGATGTGCATCAGGGTGGACTTGCCGGAGCCGGACGGCCCGATGATTGCCGCGAACTCCCCGCGATTGATCTCCAGGTCCACCCCGCCAAGCGCGACGACCTGATTCTCTCCGGTGTCGTACTTTTTGGTGATGCCCTCCAGCTGGATCAAGGCCTTGCCGGCCGTCTTCGCGGCGGCAGTTGCTTCCGGCTCGGATCCCCGCCAGTTCTCGAATTTGAATACTGCGCTCATAGTCTCGCTCCGCTCCCGTTGTTACTGGTTGTCGGTTGTCGGTGGCGTTATCGGTTGTCGGTTGTCGGTTGTCTGCGCTGTGCCGCAAGGACGAAAGCTCCCGGAGAACTGACAACTGAGAACTGACAACGAAGGTTGCGACGAAGTCCGTCCCGTTCTCCGGTTGGCCAACCGCCAACGGAACTAGTCGTCATCTTCCTCCGAGTCCTTCTTGGTAAGCGTTGGATCTTCCAGCGCGACTTCCTCGGAGGCGCGAAGGCCGCTGAGGATCTCCACTTTGGCGTTGTCGGCCAGACCGGTCGTGACCACGCGCTTGTCGAAAAACTTCTTCCAGACGTCTTTCTCGGCCTGCTTCGCCGCCTCGCCTTCCAGCTTCTTCTTTGACGCCTCGGCGAACGCCTTCGGGTCGATGGCTTTCTTCACGAACACCACTTCCTGATCGTCGCGCTTGAAGACGGACTCCACGGGGACGGTCAGAACCTTTTCTTTCCGCTCTCCGGAGACTTCGATGTTCGCGGTCATCCCGGAGCGGAGCTCGCGCCCCTGAGCGTCGAGTCGGATCTCGAGGTCGAACACTCGGACCTTGTCGTCGAGACGGACCGCCGGTGCGATGCGGTCGATCTTTCCGTTGAAGGCCGTTTTTGGATAGGCGTCGAGTGTGACCTTCACCGGCAGGCCCACGCGGATCTTGCCGATGTCGACTTCGTTGACCCCTGCCTTGACGATCATGCGGGACACGTCAGCGACGGTGAACAGCACCGTCCCCGCGTTGAACGACGACACGCCGGAGGTGATGGACTCCCCGATCTCCACGTTCTTCGTCAGAACCACACCGTCCATCGGAGCGACGATGCTCGAGCCCTGGAACTTATCGGCGGACTGTCCGATGGGGATGCCGCTCTTCTCGACGATCTTGTACTGCTCGCGCGCCTTTTCGTACTCCTGGCGTGCAGAGAGGTACTCGGTCTCTGCGTCGCGATGGGGCTTGGAGGCCAGCAGCCCCTGCGTGAAGAGCTTGTTGTTCTCCTCGAAGTTCTTCCGTGCATCGCGGAAGCGGATGTCCGCGGAGACCACGGAGTTCTTCGTCTCCGCGAGCGACTGCGCCTGGCTGAGGTCGGGCTCGACACGCGCCAGCACTGTGCCGCGGCGTACGAGATCACCGTCGCGGTGGAGGATCTCCACCACTTTTCCCGAGATGGCCGACTTGACCTCGACCTTCACCTCAGGCTCGACGGTGCCCACCTCCGTCACCTTGACCTGCACATCGGCGATCTCGGCCTTGCCGGTCTTGACCGGCGACTCCGGCGCCTTCTTGTCCTTGCTACTGGCCTTGATCGCCACCGTCGTGCCGATGGCCAGGACCAGGAAGATGACCGAGAAAATCGTGATCTTGCGTTTCCGCTTCGCGCTCATAGGACGCCCTCCAGAGCTGTCTGGAGATGTATTCGTCCGGAGCGTCGAATAGTTGCAGTTTTCTGTTACAGGTTCGGGGGGCGCGCGCCTCCAACCGACCGCGGGGACGCGATACACTGCGTCCCTCGGAGATGACCTCCCCATTCCCCTCCGGGCGAAGGCCCTGTTCCCCGTTCGCGGATCCCTTCTTCCGCGGAGACTCAGGCGGGCTCGCTGGTCGTGAACGAGCCGCGGTTCTGCGTGGCGTTCTGGTCGCGGCCGCGATGCTCTCCGCTTCGGTCGCGTTCGCGCTCGACCCTGCGAAACATCTGACGCAGTACGTCCATGATTCCTGGACGACGAACGAAGGGTTGCCGCAGGATTCGATCAATCAGATCGTGCAGACGCCGGACGGTTATCTCTGGGTGGCGACCCAGGAAGGCATCGCGCGCTTCGACGGAACGCGCTTCACAGTGTTCGACTCGCGCACTACGAGCGGCATCGTCCGGGGTTTCGTTTCGACGCTCTTCGTCGATCGGGCCGGAACTCTCTGGGCGGGTGCTTCCGGCGGACTGCTGCGTTACGACGGCCTGGGAACGTTCACGAAGGTGAACGTGAGTCCAGGCATTTCCGGCAGTGCGGAATACCTGTCCGAGGATGATTCGGGCACTCTCTGGATCGGATTCGGCGAAGGGAGAGAGGGCGGCGGGAAAGGCCTCCTCCGGCTCCAGAATGGCCGCGGCCGGGTGTTCACCGTGAAGGATGGCCTGCCGAGCAATCAGGTCTATCAGACCTGGACGGACCGAAGCGGCGCGCTGTGGATCTGCACGGCCAGCGGATTGAGCGTGATGCGCGGCGGCACCCTCACGACGTACACCACCGCGGACGGCCTGCCGGACAATCTCGTTCGCGAAGTGCGCGAGGACCGCGAAGGCACCATCTGGCTGGGCACTTCGCGCGGGCTCACCAGCTTCGACGGGAAGAGCTTCACGACCTTCACGTCGCGCGACGGCCTCCTGGCCGACCACGTCGAGGCGATCTACGAAGACCGCCACGGTGTGCTCTGGATCGGCACAGCGAAAGGTGTGAATCGCTTCCTAGATGGAAAGCTCGAGGCCGCACCGCTCCCGGGAATCGGCGATGACCGCATCTTCGGGTTCTTCGAAGATCGGGAAAGGAGTCTCTGGATCGGCACGCATGCGGCCGGCTTGCATCGCCTGCGCTCCGGCAAGTTCACCCCCTGGGGCCCGCCTGAGGGTCTGATCGGGTCCAACGTGACCGGCATTTTTCAGGACTCCTCGGGACGAATCTGGATGGGGACCTCGCCAGGCGGCGTCAACGTCCTCGATCGAGGCACGCTCTCGACCTACTCGACGCGCGAAGGCCTGCTGACAAACGACGCCAAAGCTTTTCAGCAGGACCGCTCCGGCGAGATCTGGATTGGTACGACCGAGGGAATCGGTCGATTTGCGAACGGACAATTCACGCAGGTGGACTCCAGTGAGGGCATGCTCCGCCCGAGCGTGAACGTCACGTATGAAGACCAGGCCGGCACGATCTGGGCCGGCACGAACCGCGGGCTGGGACGAATCCTCGACGCAGACGGGATGGGACCGATGCGCGGGAGGCTCGAGCCGTTCCCGCTACCCCCAGCCGCGCCCAGCGTCGTTCGTGTCATTCACGAAGTCCTGCGCGGCAAACTGCTGATCGCTGGTGGAGACGGCGCCGGGTTCCTCGAAGGCAACCGCTACACGCCACTTCTTACCGGCACATTCGCGACGGCACAGGTGATGGGGTTGCACGTGGACCGCGACGGAACACTCTGGCTGCCGACCTGGGGAGAGGGGCTTCTCCGCGTGCGCGACGGCCGCGTGACCCGCTACAGCTCCGCAACCGGTCTGTTCGATGACACCATCTGGTCCATCCTCGACGATGGGCGGGGCAATTTCTGGATGGGGAGCAATCGCGGCATCTTCCGCGTGTCCCGCCAGCAACTGGAGGACCTGGCGAACCGCAGGATCGCCACGCTCCGCTGCATCTCCTTCGGGAGTGCGGACGGAATGCGACGACGCGAGACGAACGCGGGAAACCCGGCAGCACTGCGTGCCCGCGACGGGAGGTTGTGGTTCGGAACGACTGCGGGGGCAGTGGTCATCGATCCGGCCCGCATCCCCGTCAACCCGCTCGCCCCGAATGTCGTCATCGAGCGCTTCGTCGCAAACGAGAAAGAGCAGCCGCTGCAAGCGCCGCTGGTGCTGCAGTCTGGCAGCAGCAGTCTCGAAGTGCACTACGTGGCGCTCAGCCTGGTCACCCCGTCCAGAGTGCAATACCGCTTCAAACTGGAAGGCTTCGACGATCACTGGATCGACGCAGGCGCGCGGCGAAGCGCGTACTACACGAACATCGATCCGGGCACGTATACGTTCCGTGTCAGAGCGGCCAATGAAGACGGGGTCTGGAACGATCAAGGCGCGGCCATCACCTTTCGCATCCGGCGTGTCTTCTACAAAACGTGGTGGTTCCTGACGCTGGTGGGTCTCTCACTCATTCTGCTCGCCGGTTTGCTCAACGCTGCACGCAAGCGCCAGCTCGAGATTCGCCATCGGGTCTATCACGATCCGCTGACCGGGCTCGCCAACCGCTTTCTGCTCACCGAACGTGCGGAAGTCGCGCGAGTACAGGCGGAACGGCGGGGTCGGTCGATCGCGATTCTCTTTCTCGATCTGGACGGCTTCAAGGGTGTCAACGACCGCTATGGCCATGCCGCGGGCGACCGGCTCCTGCAACTGGTCGCCGACCGGCTGCGCGCGTGCATCCGGGAGATCGACACGCTTGCACGCATCGGCGGCGATGAGTTCGCGGTGCTCGTCGCTGACCTCGAGGACGAGTCTCGCGCGGCTGATGTCGCTCAAGGAATGATCGACGCAGTGAGCGCCCAGTTCACGCTCGATGACGAAAGGGTCACCCTTGGCGTGAGCATCGGCATCGCGTTCCACCCCTTCGACGGAAGGGACGTCCCGACCATGCTGCAGGCGGCAGATCGCGCCATGTATCGCGCCAAGCTCGCCGGGGGAAATGAGTACCAGTACAACGCCGCCGACCGAGACGAAGTGCTCGTCCTCTGATCGCCTGGGGGAACCTCAGGCGCGGCCAGCGGCCGCAGCGACACTCGCCAGCCAGTCCTTGGCGGTGTCCACCTGGTCCACGGCGCGTAACGTCCGGCCGGTCACTCGATTTACAAAATTGAAGATGATCATTTTGAGATCGTTCAGACCGACGACCGCGCCTGCGAAGACGTAGGGCTTGTTGTGCGCTACGTACTCTTTCAGTGCCTCAGTGACGACCCGGTTCACCTTCGCGCCGGTCACGTTGGTGAGCGTGAGAACCGACGCCGAAGGCTGCGCTGCAATGATGCGTCTGGCTTCTTTCATCGCCGCGAGAATTTCGTCGGCGGTGGCATCCGACCAGTCGATCTGCAGAATCCGGTGCCCCAGGTGGCTGATGAATCTCACGCGCTCTGTCATGGTGCGCGATGGTAACGGAGGTTCGTCCGGGAAGCAGCTCCATCTGCGGCCGATTGCGTCATCCTTCGCTCATACGGGGCGCATTGCGGAGCGCCCGCACTCCTCAGAGGTGCCGCAGTTGCCACGCCGGATACGCTGCGGGGTCCACCTTCGGATGCGCCTGCGCGATCAACCCCTCTTCGTCGATCACGTACGCGATGCGGCGGGCGTACTCGTCCTTCGCCGAATCGGCAGCGCCATACTTCAGACCGACGTCGCGTTCCGTGTCACACAACAGAGGAAAGGGGAAGTCGAACTTCTCGGCAAAGCGACGGTTGTCTTCGACACTGTCGAAGCTGACGCCGAGGATCTGCGCGTTCTTCGCTTTGAACTCCGCGTCGAGGTCCCGGAACCCGGAACCTTCTTTGGTTCAGCCAGGGGTCGCGGCCTTTGGATAGAACCAGAGCACGATCTTCTTTCCGCGCAACCCGGACAGCTTCACGCGGTTGCCAAGATGATCGACGACGTCAAAGTCGGGAGCCTTCTCACCAGGATTGAGCATCTTCGGTCCTCCTCGCAGGAGTGCACGTACGATTCCAAGCAATGACACCGGGCTATTCTAACAAGTCCCGGAGTCGGGTGGCCGCAAAGTCGTAAAGTCTCAAAATCTCAAAGATGTCTCGTCCCGTCTTTGAGACTTTGAGACTGTAAGACTTGCGATCCGAAGACTGGAACACCCGTTACCGCTCGCGCGAGGAAGACCTCGATCGCGTCCCCGCGCCTCTGCTCATCCAGGCTGCGCGCGAATTGCCGGCTGGACGCGCACTCGACCTCGCCTGTGGCGCAGGGCGCAACGCGGTGTGGCTCGCGGAGCTCGGATGGGAGGTGGTCGCAATCGATGGCGCGTCCGAAGCGATTCGCATTCTGCACGAGCGCGACGCGCGCGTGGACGCACGCGTGCTGGATCTGGAGACCGGAACCCAGCTTCCGTTCGCCGACGACTCCTTCGATCTCGTGGCTGTCCTCTACTACCTCCACCGGCCACTCTTCGCCGAAGCGCAGCGCCTCGTCAAGCCCGGCGGCATCATCGTCGCCGCGGCGCTCATGACCGGAAGATTCAAAGTGGACCCGGGAGAAATGAAACGCGCGTTTCGAGGCTTCGACGTCATGTTCTACCGCGAGGGCGAGATTGCCGAGATCATCGCGCGGAGAACGCGTGATGCTGGGGGCTAGTGGCTGGTTGCTGGTTGCTGGTTGCTGGCGGCTTGTCGCCGCTCACGGCAAATCACTCTCACCAACCACCGGGCGGTGGTCGCTGGAGGCGACCCGTAGGGTAGCCGGTGGTGCGCGCGAAGCGAGCGACCACCGGTCCATACAACCCGTAATGATGTCGACCCCGGCAGGGGTCGCGGAGGAGCTGGTGATCCGCCTCCGAATGCGAACCGGTACGCGACTCCTTCAGGGTCGATCTCCGTGGCCAATGCAGTCCGGTGGTCGTTCGCACTGCTCGCACCACCGGCTACCGTACGCGCCGCCTCCAGCGGCGGTTTTCTGCCGCGAGAGACTCCCAGGAACCACCATCGAGCGGAACCCACCAGTAACCAGTAACCAGTCACCAGCAACCAGCAACCAGCAACGAATCTCACTCCGGAAGTTTTTCCAGATCTCCCGCTACGATCACATGCAGTTTGTCCGCGAAGAAATGTTTGCGGATGGCGGCGTTGACCTCATCCTTGGTCACCGCCCGGATGCGTGCCGGGAACTCATCGAGGTACTTCGGACCGTAGCCGAACTTTTCAGCGGTTATCAGCGCGCCGGCGATGCCCGCGTTCGAGCCGAGGCCGACCTGATAGTTGCCCGCAAAGAAACTCTGCTGCGCGGCGACTTCGGCGTCCGTCACTCCCTCGCGTCCGAACTTCACGATCTCCTCGGTCGTCGACTGCATCGCCCTGGCCAGATTCTGCGGCGCTACGTTCACATTCACGTACCACACGCCGTCCAGCACATCCGTCGACCCGTAACGCGAGAAGAGGTTGTACGAGAGACCCTCGGTGTCGCGGACTCTCTTGCCGATGCGGGAGGAGAGCGAGTTCTGGCCGAGGGCCGCGTTCGCGATCAGCGCTGCCTCGTAGTCGGGATCCGTCCGGCGCAGGCCGCTGGCCGTTCCCATGACGAGGTTCATGTTGGCTTTGCCGCGCATCGTGACGACCTCGCGCGCAGTCTTCGCGACAGGCTCGGTGCGCGCGACAGACGAGAACGACATGCGTTCGCCTTTCGGGAGATCGCCGAGGTGCTTCTCGACGAGGGCGATCGTCTTCGCGGTGTCGACGTCGCCCACGATCGCCAGGATCAGGCCCGCGCCCGTGTAGCGGGCACGGTGGAAAGCCCGGATGTCGTCTGCCGTCGCGGCGTTGACACTCGCGACCAGCTTCTCGCGTCCCGAGGCGAGATACGGATGACCGTCCCGGTAAACGAGCTGTGTGAGGCGCTCCATGGCGCGACAGCTCGTGTTGTCGTCGGCGCGGAGATAGTCGTTCTCCAGCTCTTTCTTCGCTTTCGCCAGCTCCTCCGCTCCAAAAGCCGGGTTCTTCAACTCGTCCGCAAGGATGTCCAGCAGCAGACCGAGATCGCGCGACATCCCATTCGCATTCAGCGCCGCCTCGGTCGGCGTGGTTCCGTAGAAGCGCGTCGCACCAACGTCGTCGAGCTGGGTGCCGACCTGCTCCTTGGTGCGCGATCTGGTGCCGCGCTGCAGCATCTTCGCCGTGAGTGCCGCGAGCGCAGGCTTACCCGCCGGAGTGGCGATGTCTCCGGCAAAAGCGATTCCGCGGATCGCAACCGTAGGAACCGCGTGGTTCTCGACTACATCGAGAATGATGCCGTTCGCGAAGACCTTGCGGGTCGTACGCTGCGCGAAAGAGCCGCTCGCGCGCTGGACCGGGGGAGCGCCGGGCTTCGAGCCGGCGGCGGTCTTCGGCTGCGCGGCAGGCGTCCGCCGCTCCGCGACTTTCGTCGCGGCTTTCGCGGAACCTGGCACGAACCAGCCCACGGTCGCGTGTTCCTGCACGAAGTAGGTCGCCGCGACGCGCTTCACGTCGTCTCCCGTCACGGCGTTGATCTCGTCGATGTAGGTGAGGAACCACTTCCAGTTCGTCGAAGCAACGGATTCGCCGAGGTTGGATGCGTAGTTGTACGTACCGTCGCGGCTGCGGACGACCGCAACTTCAATCCGTTGCTGCGCCTGTTTCACCTCTTCGCTCGTGACGCCTTTGGCGACGATCTCGGCGAGCGCGGCCTTCAGCGCCTTCTCTACCTCCTCGTGCGACTTGCCCTGCGCGAGCGTGGCATCGACGATGAGCGGATAGGGATCCTTGAGCGTGTAATTGCTTGCGTTCACGTTCGTCGCCAGGCCCTTGTCGACGAGCGAGCGATACAGTCGGGAGTTCACTCCGTCGGCAAGGATGGAGGTGAGCACTTCCAGCGGGATGTAGTCGGGATGCATTGCGCCCGGGCGGATATATCCGAGCATGACGATGCCGATCGCGCCCGGTCGGGTGACGACGGTACGGCGCTCCCCTTCCTGCGGCGGCTCGACGGTGATGACCTGAGGGATCGGCTTCTCACTCCTCGGGAACGAGCCGAACTCCCGGTCGAACAGCGCCAGCGCTTTATCGGTATCGAAATCGCCGACCAGAATCGCCTCGGCGTTGTTCGGATGGAAAAACGTCTTGTAGTGCTCGCGCAACTTCTCGGTGGTCACGCCCTCGATGTCTGACCGATAGCCGATCGTGTCCCAGTGATACGGGTGCGCCTGGATGGCTGTGGAAACGGTGGCCTTCCAGAGGGCCTGCAACGGGTTGTTCTCACCGATCTCGTACTCGTTGCGCACCACGGACATCTCGGACTGCCTCTCGCTATCGAGGATCAAGCCGCGATTCAGGCGATCGGCTTCGATCTTCATGGCCAGGTCCAGCTTGCCGGAGGGAAGTGTGGAGTAGCCGTTCATGCGGTCGTTCCATGTGGTCATGTTCGTTGATCCGAAATCGGCGCCGGCTTCGTAGAGCACCTCCTGAAAGCTCTTATGCCCCTTGGCCTTGCCGAAGTTCTCGGTCGACTTGTTGAAGATCATGTGCTCGAGCAGGTGCGCGGATCCGGTATTGCCTGGTGCCTCGTTCCTCGAGCCGACGTGGTAAACGACCATGAACGTGATGACCGGAAAGGT
>JANMSA010000890.1:0-1855 GCA_031388865.1 Acidobacteriota bacterium
CACCCCCCGCGCTGATGTCCGGCCTGAACTACTACTGTGATCGTCCATGCGCATCACCTCCTTCCTTAACAAAGACACTACGCATCCGCGCGGGGCTCGTCAATAGGGCAATTTCAGGATCGTGGACGCCGGGTAAGGCGAACAGGCGGACGCCCCGCCCACCCACGATCCCCAACACAATCTTGCCGGATCATTGACAAGGCAGACCGGACGTGGGCCAATGCGAAGCAGCGGAGGGTTGGAGCGTGCTTGAGCGGTTTTGGAATCACCGGACCAACTCCGCTCCGCGACGGTGGTGCGTCTTGGTATTGACCCGACCGGCGGAAAATATCCAAATGGGCCGCCGCCAGAGCTTGATGGCTCCAAGAAGTAGGGCCTGGCTCTTAGCCGCCTTCATTGCAATCGTGCCCGCTTGCGGGGGCGGTTCGGGTGCCCCGGCTCGTCGCGACCAAGAGCCCCTCCCATCGTTCGCGCCTGCAACCGTTTCGGTCGTCCCCCCGGCGGAGGCTACCGTGAGCGCCCCGGTCCCGTGTACCGCAGCCCGCGTCTTCGACGACGAGCGGAGATTCGCCGCCGAACTATCCAAGCCGGTCTGTCTGGTACTGCAAGCTCGCGACGGCGACTACCTCGTGGTGAAGTCAAGTAGTCGCGGCTCTTCGATCCGAGTCTTGACGCCGGGCGAGAACCGGTACGTGATCAGCCCGGATGATTCCCCGTATGGCCCCCGGGGCTGCGCGACGGACCCGAGTTTCTCGCTCGAACTCAGCGTTGTCACGCCTTCCCATCCGACCCCTTCGGCGACTGTGCTCTTGGCCTGTAGCCCCGGCGATTCGCCGACAAATTGCCCCGCGGGAGCCGGACGAGAGGGGAGGCTCCAGACCACAACCGGGGCGGCTGGCCGGGTATGTCTTTCCTGGCCGGGCCGTCCCGCGGACGAGGCAGCCTACCGGGTGGAGATAACCTACGGTCGCATCGGCCGGGTCTACGCGTATCTTCTGCCCGGGAGAGCCACTGCCTTTTTGGTCCCAGCCGAGGCGGGGCCGGAGCTCTCAGAATCGAACGAACGATGCCTGGAACGCAAAGACGTGAGTGTCAGTCTCATCGCGCTGTCAGCCGATGGTTCAGCCCTCGGTGGAGACGGATTCTCTATCGTGGCCGAATGCCGATAACCCTGCATGCAGCCGTCAAAGGGCTCGCGGCTAGGTTCGTGAACGCCGGGCAAGCCCCCCGCGCACCGGGGGCGCCATCTGGCCCTCGACCACCGGCTGACACTTCGGGCACCAGACGGTGTGGCGGATGTCCGCCCCCTGCGGGCCGCTGCGCAAACGGCTGTGGCAACGGCGGCAGGGCTGGCCGCCACGACCGTAGACGTACATCGTTGGCCGGAACCGCATGTTCAGGGAGTTCGGCTTGCCCACGCTTGCCCTCAGCAATGCCCGCGCCTTCTCCACGATTAACGCCAGGTCGGCGTCCGAAAGTTCGTTCATCCTTCGCCAGGGGTTGGTCCGTGCGTAGAACAGCGATTCGTTCTTCCAGATGTTGCCGATGCCGCAGAGCGCCTTCTGATCCATGATCGCGTCGCCAATCGTTAGCTCGGCGCGCGAGGGATCCCGCAGGCGGCGCAGCGCCTCGGCCTGGTCGAAGTTGTCGTCCAACAGGTCCGGGCCGAGATCCGCGATTGGGCGATGGACGGCGAGGGCACGCTCCTCCAGGAGCTCGATCACTGGCGCGCTGAAGTTCACGACCGTCGCCCCATCGACTTCGAGCACGAGCCGGGCCTCGCGCTCCGGCCAGCGCCAGGTCTCGCCCGGCCGATAGATGTGCCATGTGCCGTTCATCCGCAGGTGGCCGCGCA
>JANMSA010000896.1:0-3610 GCA_031388865.1 Acidobacteriota bacterium
CTCCGGCTACTCGTTCGCAGACCTGCGCAAGCTTCTCGACGGTGTTTATGCCGATGCGCGCCGCGACGAGTCCCACGAGCTGGCGCTGGCCGTCCAGAAGCACCTTTACGGGAACCTGCGCGCCATCGATCCGGGGCTGGAGAACTGGGGCGTCAAGCGCGCACCGTTCGTCGTCCTGGTGGCTACGGACATGCCAGCGGTACTGGCGGAAGTCGGATGTATCTCGAACGCAAAAGAGGCGGCGAGGCTTCGCCGTCCGGAGTACCGGCAGAACGTGGCGGACGCGCTTTTTCAGGGCATCCGTGCCTATGCGGGCAAGAAAGGGAGCGAGAACAATGGATGAGGTCCTTCACGTCGGGATCGATCTCGGCACATCGAGAAGCGCCATCTCAGCATCGAACGGCGAGCGATTCGTCGTCGACAGCTTCGTCGGCTGGCCGCTGGACATGGTCGCCAAGAAAGTCCTCCAGCGCGACGTGCTGATCGGCCATGAGGCCGTGGCCAATCGCACGATGCTCGACCTGCACCGCCCTCTCGAGCGCGGCCTGCTCAAGGAAGGCTCGGACAAGGACGTGCAGGCCGTACGCGAGTTGCTCCTGCACCTGTTGCGACTGGTCGGAGTGAACGGTGGCAAGGCTGACGGTGCGAGTGTCCGCGCAGTCGTGGGCGTGCCCGCTGCCGCGCTCCGCACCAACAAACAGTACCTCCGCAATGCGATGAAGGGGATCGTCGACAGTCTGCTGATCGTCTCCGAGCCCTTCGCCGTCGCTTACGGTCTGGACGCGCTCCTGCACACGATGATCATCGACATCGGTGCGGGCACGACGGACTTCTGCGTCATGAAGGGCCGCTATCCGACGGAGGAAGACCAGCGCACGCTCACCGTTGCGGGGGACTCCATCGACACGCAGCTGCTCAAGCTCGTGCAGGAGCGTTACCCGCAGGCGAACGTGACCATCTACATGGTCCGCGAGTGGAAAGAGAAGAACAGCTACGTCGGCGACATCAGGGAGCGCATCACGGTCAAGGCGCCGGTGCAGGGCGTACCGACGGAGTTCGACATCACGGCGGAAATGAAGGCGGCGTGCGAAACCGCACTCGCTCCGATCGTCGAGACGATGCTCGACCTGCTCTCGCGCGTCGAGCCGGAGTTCCAGGAGCGCGTACGCAACAGCATCATCCTGTCCGGCGGCGGCGGGCTGATCCGCGGTCTGCCAGAGGCGCTCGAGGTTGCACTGCGAAGCGTCGGCGGTGGCAAGGTGCGCTTCATGAAGGATCCCGTGTTCATCGGTTCCGACGGCGGTCTGGCGCTCGCGGCAGACGCGCCGGAGGGGGATTGGGAGAAACTCAGCGGGTAGTGGGGCCTTCTGTTGTCGGTTGTCAGTTGTCGGTTATCTGCCATTCCTCGCCTGGAACAGGGACTCCCGGATGACGTAGGGAGCATCGCTTCCTGCTGAAATCCGCGCGAATACGACGCGGAGACACGCTCGTGGCCACCCAGGCGAAAAATCTCAGACAACCGACAACTGACAACTGACAACCGACGACCCGCCAACCCGACAACCGCCAACGGACAATCCACAACTCATTGCAAGCGCTCCGTAAGCACCGCCTCAGGTAGACTGAGGCTCGATGAATCCGGGCGACATCCTCGACAACAGGTACGAGATCGTGGAACGGCTGGGCGCCGGCGGGATGGGCGAGGTCTTCAAGGCCACGCACCTGCACCTCGGCGCGACCCGCGTCATCAAGGTCATCCACCCTCACATCTCCGGCAACGCTGACGCCGCCGAGCGGTTCATTCGCGAGGCGCGCACGTCGACGAAGGTCCATCACCAGAACGTCGCCACCCTGCATGACTTTTCCACGCTTCCGAATGGCTCCCACTACATGGTCTGGGAGTACATCGACGGCGAGAACCTGGCGCAACGCCTGCGCGCGCGCGGCACGATCCGGCCGCGGCAGGCGATCGACCTGATCATCCAGGCGCTGCATGGACTGGAGGCCATTCATCGCGCGGGCATCGTCCATCGCGACATCAGTCCTGAGAACCTGATGATCTCCACCGCCGACGACTCGATCAAGATCATCGACCTCGGCGTCGCGAAGGTCGACGATTCGGCGGCCACCTCCCAGACGCGCACCGGGATGTTCGTGGGCAAACTGCGGTACGCCGCTCCCGAACAGCTCGGCTTCATTCCTGAGGGGGAGAGGATCGACGGCCGGACCGATATCTACGCCACGGCGATGGTGCTCGTGGAACTGCTCACCGGACGGCCGCCGTACGAAGCGAAGTCGCCGCACGAATACTTCATCATGCACGCGAGCCAGGCGCCACTGAAGACGGTGGACCTTCCCGTGGGCCTTCCCGGCAGCGCGGGCCTGCAGGCGGTCATCGAGAAAGCCCTCGCACGCGACCGCAACGCGCGTTACAGCAGCGCACGCGAGTTCGCCCTGGCGCTCGAGGAGGTGGGTCGCACGCTCGTCGATTCGCACAGCACCGACACGATGGTCGTGCCGATCGACGGCGATGCCACTCTGCGGCCCGGGACTCGCCCGCCCACCTTCGTCGGAATGACAGCCCCCGACGCGTTGCATCGGGCGACTGCCGTCACCGCATCTCCAGCGCCACCCCCCTCGTTCGCTCCGCCCAACTCCGCGCAGACCCTCCTCACCCCACTGCCCCAGGGGCAGGCCTTTCCGCCCCAGCCCCCCGCGTTCGCGCAACAGCCGCAGGCCAGGCAACCGCGCCAGGGCACGATTCTGCCGCTGCTCATCATTGCGGTGATCGTGCTCTTCGCGGCGGCCGCCGTCGGCGGACTGCTGCTGTGGCCGCGATTGATGAACAGGAACGCGGCGCAGGTCGCGGCGAATCCGGTCGCGGCGACACAGTCCCTCCCTCCCTCATCAGGGACGGTTGCGGAGACCTCGCTCACTGTCACCACCGCCTCGGGCGATCCAGCGACGGAGCCCATCCCCACGGCCACCATCGTCGAGACGCAAACGGCCGCGCCACCGCCGCCGGTCACGCAAACGGTGACTCCGCGTCCGGCGGTCACGCAGACGGTGGCGCCCGTGCCGGTCCCGGTCGCCCCCGCGCCGAAGCCGAAGCCCAAGCCTCGCGAAGAAACTCCCACTCAAGAGCCGGATGAAGAGCCCGCACCGCGCCCGGTTTCCATCGCGGCAGGAACCTACGTGGACGGTGGTGAGGACGAAGAGACCAACGAGCGCGCACTCAACAACCTCCGCCGCGAGCTCAAAGGCATCCGGCAGGTCGCACTGCGTGCTGGAGGGATGCAGACCGACGTCGTCCGCGCACTCCGCGAGTTCATGCCCGAGGTCCAGGTGGAATCGCAAGCTGACGTGGTGATCCGCTTCGACGGCACCGCTGAGCGGCGCGCCCGCGGCATCAAACGGCGCAGCGCCACGGCAACGGTCGAGAAGAACGGCCGGGTGATCTTCCGCTACCAGCTCCCCGACGAACTGTACCGCATGGGCGATTCACCATCAGAGGCCTTCGCCCGCGTATTTTCGCAGGCGATCGAAGACGAGGAGTAGCGGCGCCGCAGCCGCGGCCACAGGTTCTTGGTTGGTTCCTGGTTGCTGGTTG
>JANMSA010000935.1:0-1607 GCA_031388865.1 Acidobacteriota bacterium
TTACGACCTATCACCTCGGGCAGGACGAGTTTCTGCTCCGTCAGGATCTCGAGGAGCAGGATCGCGAAGTGCGCGTCGGTGCCGATTTTCGCCTGGCATCCGTTTATGGACGGGTAACCCAGGGATGGCGGAGCTTCGACGGGACCGAGTCGGTAGCGCTGCAGACGGGATCGGGCGCGGGAAATAGCGGTGGGACGGTCCAAGGCCAGCCTGTGCAGGCCACAGACATCACGCGAAATGCAAAAACCGACGGATCGACTCCGTTCACGAATCTCTTCGTGACCGGTCAGTGGGCGGGACGCGTGCGGATGACGGGAACGTTCGTGAGCTTCGCCGCGGATGCCGACTCCAGCGAGACCGAGAGTGCTAACGGAGCGTTCGCCTCATTCGCCCTGGGCCGTTTTTACAGCGGGCTGGCCGGTAGTCTGGCCTCGAGCGCCCAGAACGATACGTGGCGCGGCGGAGCACGCGCTGAGATCGAGCTTGCTCCCAATGTCGACATCTCCACAGGATTCGTGCGCGAGCATCGGGAGCTGGAAGGCACCGCGCTGATCAACACGATCTTTCTGCAGAGCATCATGTTTGGTGGCGCGGACCCGCGCGACCTCGAGACCATCCTGCAGACCACCAGCTCGATCGATCGTGAGGAAGATACCTTTCACGTGGCGGCCTCGGCCCGCGCCGTTGGACCGTTCATGTTTCGCGCGGAGTATCGCAACGCGCAGAAGGACGTCACGGTCGCTCCTGACCTTGCCGAGATCGTGATTCCGGGGGCCCAGGGTGGCACGTTCCAACGCGCCGTCCGCACGTTGGATGGTTCCGCCGGTTTCTCAAAATCGGGCTTGCATCTAGGCGCGTCATGGAGAAGCGATCGCGCCGACGACCCGATCTTCCGCACGGACTTCCTGGAGCGTGATCGCCTCCGATTCCGCGCGGCCTGGACCTCGCCTAACGACTTTTTCCGGGCCGGAGTCACGGCCGAGGATCTCGATCAGAACAACGACCGCCCGGACATCGGTTATGAGGCGACCACGCGCCAGTACAGCGCCAACCTCGACATCGCCCCGGTGCCCATGCTGCGGTTGCACGGCTCGTACTCGCAGTTCGAGACCGACAGCACGGTGCGCATCCGCCGCCCCCAGAACTTCCAGATCGAGGACTCAGTGCACGCCGAGGACGGCAGATCAATCGAAGGGGGCATCGCCTTTCAGCGCGCCGCGCTTTCGATCGACGCGGGCTTGACCCGCTTCGAGAACGAAGGAACGTTGCCGTTTGATCTCGATCGATATCGCCTTCGTCTGGCCTATGACTTCAAGTCTCACGCGGGAGTGGCCGCCGAGTGGAACCAGGACGAGTATCACGAGACGCCCTCGTCGCTTGGCGACTACGAAGCGGTCCGGTACGGGTTGTACCTGCGCTGGAGACAGTAGCGGGCCAGAGCCTGACGAAAGCGCTGGCGAGTCCGTCGCACGCTATGTGCGGGCATCGGTGAGCGCTGATTTCGTATCCGTCTGCGCAGACGCTTCAGGGGGAGGCCCTGCACAGTTGTACAATCGCCGGACTCAGACATGAAGCGCGTTCTGGTCACAATCGCCGCGGTTCTCCTC
>JANMSA010000937.1:0-17641 GCA_031388865.1 Acidobacteriota bacterium
AACGTGTGATGGTTTGTATTTGCGCCCCGGCAGGGGCGCGGGATCCGCGGGAGCTTTCGTCGGGACCACGCGTCCCACCGGGGTCCTGCGCCTCTGCCGGGGCGCCAGGGATGGGAACCATCACACGTTCCGGTGGTACCCGCGCTACGCGCTCAACCACCGGCGATTCGCCACCACGCCTCCAGCGTGGACTACCACGCCTCCGCGTGGAGAACACGCGATGCCCGGTTGTCTGCTCAGCATGGTCTAAGCCTGGCGCCTGCCCAACTAACCCCGAGAGAGATGTGCGCGCGCCACACACTCCCGGCGGACAGATCACCTCGAGTGGCCGTCGCGCGCTCCCTCACGGACAACCGACAACCGAGAACCGAGAACCAAGAACCTACTCCTCGGCGAGGATCGTGTGCAGCGCGAGGCTGACGGTCATCGTTGCGAGGACGAGCATGAAGGCCAGGAAGGACATCGAGAGCGACTCACCCCGCGTCACGTTCTGCATCAGGCCGGTCGGAGTGAAGCCTGCCAGCCACGTTTCCACGAGCGCCCATTTCCAGGTCAGCAGGGCGGCCCAGCCTCCCGCCACGACCAGATAGGACAGCAGCTGCACCAGGTTCATCGGCCGCGAAACGCGTGCAACGTCCGCCGTTCCCTGGAGGAGTTGTGCTTTGAGCCAGACGATCTGCGGGTCGGGTAGGAGGTGCTCGCGATCCCCGATCCTGGCAAAGCGCGTCATCCATGGCGCGGCGGACACGGCCTCGACGCAATCGTCACATTCCGTGAGATGGCGGCGGAGCGCGCCTGTCCATCGGTCCTCGCCCGAGGCGCGCAGGATGGCAGGCTCCAGGCGGCAGGACTCGGTCACCGCCGCACCTCGGGCGCCAGACCCTTCTCCGACAACAGTTCGCCGAGGCGCTTCCGCGCGCGGAAGAGCAGGACCTTCACGCTCGCTGATTTGACGCCGAGGGCTTCCCCGATGTCTTCGTGATCGGCTTCCTCGACATGGGCGAGCCACAGCAGGGCGCGCTCGCGGGGCTTCAGCTCCGCGAAGGTCTTCATCATGTCGTGACGGAGCACTTCGCGCGGCTCCATCGATGGGGTCGTGTCGGACAGTACTGCCAGCTGCGCGTGCGAGCGTTCGCGCTTTTTCTCCCGGAAGTGATCGAAGGCCAGGTTCGACGCGGTCCGGAAGATCCAGCGACGCTGATGCTCCTCCGTCGCCAGCACGGGATTCGCGCGCAGGAAACGGAAGAACGCCTTCTGCAGCAGATCGTCCGCAGTCGCTTCCTCGCCTGTCAGCCGGAAGAGGTACGACCAGAGACTCCCTGCCGTGCTGCGGTAGAAGATCTCGAAACGCGCCTCGTCCATCGGCCGGTGGCTACCGGTTCGCGAGCGCGCGTCCGGTCGCCCATCCGTTCCGCCCAGCGGGGCCGGCAACGCCATTGCTGCTGCGTACATGGTCATCGGTCACGAACGGAGGTGATCAGAGGGAGCCAGGACGTCTCCGCCGAGCATGCGGGTGGTCAGCCTGTAGGACACCATCGTCGCCAGGAAATAGCCGACCCCGAGACTGAACAGAATCGCCGCCGGGACCGCGAAGTCATCGTTGTAGAAGAACGTCAGCGCCAGAAATGCCGCGCCCAGCATGGACAGGATGATGGAGCGGCTGAAGCCCGACAGAATCCGTTCGCGTGCGTGGTTGCCGGGAGCGGACTGGACGCCGCTCACGAACTCGCGACCAGCTGGAGACTGCAGGAACTGAATGAGCTCCGGCGCGGTACCGAAGCGGTCGATGAGACGCGACTGCACTTCTGCCTGCACTTCCGCTTTGCGTTGCCGCGCGCGTGAGACGAAGTAGACGATCAGCACGACCATCGCGGTGGACGAGAGCATGCCGATGATTGGGATGAATTCCATTGTGAAAAGCCTCCGATTTCTGTCTCTACTACGGGGAAAGGGGGCTCCGGGTTAACAGGGAGCTCCAAATCGCGTAAACTACCGTTTCTCCACCATGACCGATGAAGTGACGGACCTCCGTAAGAGTGAGCGTTTCGACGTGCAACAGCCCCTCGACGGCACGTTTGGAAGCACAGAGGTGTCGCTGCTCAACCTTGCACTCTCCGGCGTGCAGCTCGTGCACGCGTTACCGCTGCGCATCGGTACACGCGCCCGCCTCGCTTTCCGTCGCGACGAGGTGTCCGTGTCCATCCAGGGAAGTATCGTCTGGAGCCACGTCTCCCAGACCCCGAAAGGAATGCTCTACACGAGCGGAGTCCAGCTCGATTCCGGTGAGGTGCAGTACGCCGCCGGCCTGCACAACCTCCTCCGCTCGGGCGTGCTGGCTCGCGACGCAGGATCCCTCCAGAACAAACGGCAACGCGAGCTCGAGCGCGAGCAGCGTCGAACGTCCGCACCAAAACCCCACGTCCCGCCAGCCCAGTAACGGGTCATGGAGCGCCGGCCGCCGGCCGGTCCACCGCGGCTCGCCGGTGCACTCCTCCGACTCCTGCACAACTCCGGCTGCTGCCGGTCAGAGCCCCACGAAGTTTGGCTCCGGGTGCATTTCCACTCCGTACGCTTCGCGCACGCGAGACTGAATCATCCTGACGAGCTCGAGGACCTCGGTGGCCGTTCCGCCGCCGCGATTCACAACGGCCAGTGAGTGCTTTGTCGACAGGCCCACGTTGCCGTGCGTGAAACCCTTGTGGAAGCCGGAGTGCTCGATGAGCCAGGCCGCGGACAATTTCACGTCGCCGCCAGAAGGAAAGTGCGGCGCGTCGGGCGTGCGGCGCGCAAACTCCTGATACTGCGCCGCAGTGAGGATCGGGTTCATGAAGAACGAGCCGTCGCTGCGCGTGTCGGGGTCGGTCGGATCGAGGACCATCCCTTTGCGCTTGCGGATGGCGATCACTGCCTCCCGCACTCCGCGCAGGTTGGCGGTGGAGACACCTAGCTCGTCGACGACATTCTGCAGCTCTGGATACCGGATGGTCGCGGAGCCGTTGCGAGTCAGGCGGAACGTCACGGAGAGGACGACGTAGCGACCCGGTTCGTGGTTCTTGAAGAGGCTGGCCCGATACCCGAAGCGGCACTCCTCGCTGGTGAACGACCTCGTCCGCCCGCGGGTGCGGTCGAGCGCATCGACGCGCGCTACGGTCTCGCTGACGTCCTGCCCGTACGCACCCACGTTCTGGATCGGGGTCGCTCCCGTCGATCCGGGGATTCCGGACAGGCACTCGATCCCCGCCCACCCGTTGTCCACCGCCATCTTCACGAACGCGTCCCACGGCTCCCCTGCTGCCGCCTTCACCATCACGTACCCGGCGTCTTCACTCTCGACGGTGATTCCGCGGAGGTCCGCGTGAATCACCACGCCGTGAAAGCCATCGTCGGAGATGAGGAGGTTGCTGCCGCCACCCAGGATGAAGACTTCCTGCCCGTGCTCGCCTGCCCAGGCGAGGGCGCGGAGTACATCATCGGCACTTTCCGCCCGAAAGAAAAATCGCGCCGGACCACCAATGCCGATGGTGGTCAGCGGCGCGAGAGGAACGAGCTCCTGAAGCTCCACTAGACTCCGGGCATGGCTTTCTTCAGAGGCTTGAGGAGGACGAACAGAACCACCGCCATGATGAACGCCATGATTGCGAGCGTCAGAAAGAACTGCGTGTGGCTCCAGAGGTCCCAGTAGCCACCGATGGACGTCAGCTTGTTGCCGATGGCTGTGGCGAGGAACCAGCCGCCCATCATCAGGCCGCGCATGCGGATCGGCGCGACTTTCGACACGAGCGACAGTCCCATCGGGCTGAGCATCAGTTCGCCGAGTGAGATGACGGCATAGGTGAGCAGCAGCCATCCGAGGGAGGCCTTCGACGTCGGGGACGTGGTGATCTGTTCCGCGGTGTGACTCTCGAGCCGGACGAAATCACCCGGCTGCAGGGCGGCTCCGCCGGAGACGGTGACCGGCCACGCTTCCTTCTGCACCGGCTTCTCGTTCTCGATGACTTCGACCTGTGTCGGCGCTGCAGCGATCTTGAGGTGCTCGCGCGCCTCTTTCGCGATCTGCACGTACGTCTGCGTGCCGTCGGTTTTCAAAACCTTGAAGACAGGCCCCGTGAACCCGTTGGCCTGAGCCCCGAAGTACAGCACGAGCATCGAGAGCCCGGTCAGGAACATGCCGATCATCATTTTCATCGGCGTAGACGGTTCTTTCCCGCGCCGGTCCAGCCAGGTCCAGAAGGCGGCCAGCGGAAGCGAGAAAATGATGATGTACAGCGGGTTGATGAGGTTGGACAGAATGCCGCCCGCCTCGATGAAGGTCCAGCGGGTGTGGTCGTCGGCCCAGAAGGTGAGCGTCAACGAGTTCTGGTGGAAGATCATCCAGAACACGATCACGATGAGGAAGATGACGATGAGGGCCATGATGCGCTTCCACTCCGGGACGGCTCCCATCGTGCGCGACGCCTCGTTGCCCGTCGGCGGGAGATCCTCGGTCGTGGTCACAGCATCCTGATTGCCCTTCGATCCATCCGCGCGGGTAAAGTCCGACTTTCCCCGGATGCGGTCGGCGTGACGCACGTGCCGCTGATTCGTGGCGAAAACGATCAGCGAGATCAACATGCCCACTGCTCCCAGCGCGAATGCGGGGTGGAAGCCAAACTTTGGCTGGACGAAACTTGCGACGAGCGGCGCGAGCGCTGCACCGATATTGATCCCCATGTAGAAGATCAGGTAGGCCTTGTCCTTGAGGTGACTTCCTTCCTCATACAGGTTCCCGACCATCGACGAGACGTTCGGTTTGAAGAAGCCATTGCCGATCACCAGGCAGCCCAGCGCCACGTAGAGGACGTTGATGTTGTTGGGAACGGCCAGCAGCGCGTGACCAAGAATGAAGAAGCACGCACCGATCAGAATCGACTTTCGGAACCCGAGCCAGCGGTCCGCGATGAACCCGCCGAAGAGCGGGGACGCGTAGACACAGGCGAGGTACCAGGCGGAGATCCCGGTCGCCTCGGCGTTCGTGAAGCCGAAGCCCTGCACGGAGTCTCGCAGGTACAGCGCGAGCATCGCGTTGACGGTGTAGAAGCTGTAGCGCTCCCACATCTCGCTCGCGAAAAGTACGTAGAGCCCCTTCGGGTGTCTGTCCGTTGCCAACGCTGCGTTAGCCATGCTTTCCCTCCGTGTGCGGGCGCACGATACAAGATCCCAGCCACACTGGGCCACACCTTCGCCGCCCAGGGCACTGCGGCGTCAGCGCCCGTCTCCTACAGTAACCGCCCCCAGACCCTGCGAGGAGGGTCGATGGCCCGGAACGGATTCGAATCGGTGACGGTTGCAGGACGACCAGCCGTCTCCCCCCTCAGAAAGCCCTGAAGAGCGATTCCTCATCCTCGCTGGCGACGAACATGAACGACGTGCCCGAGTTGCAGTACGCCCAATCGTGACTGATGCCAGTGACCATGAGGGACTCATCGGGACAGAGCTCTCCGAGGGCGGCTCCGAGGGAGCGCACGTCCGTGCGGTCGTCGCTCTGGATGACGAACGTCGACTCGAACGGCAGCTCGACGACGGTGCCCAGGCGGAGGAGGGCATCGTGCAGCTCGGAGTAGTCCGCGCCGGGGGTGAGGCTGTGGCGCACGAGCAGAAAGTCGCGAGCCGTGGTGAATTGCGCGCAAGCGACCAGCAGGCGCGCATCCGGCGCGAGTTGCGAGCGCAGGTAGCGCACGAGCGCCGCGGAATGCTCCCCTTCCGGAAGGAAGACTTGCCAGCTCTGATCGAAACTGGCGTCCGCGCCGAGTTTCCGCAGGACATGGGACACCTCGACCGTGAGCTCACCTTCGTAGCAGATCTGAAACAGCCTGACCTCACCCATCACACCCTCCCGCCGTTCGGACCTGTCGACTCGCGCAGCCTGTAGATTAGGGACGGCAAAAGTCTAACATGATCGGTCGGCCCTCACCGGCGGCGCGTTCCGATTAACGCATGTATTAGGCTGTCGGCGATGTCGACCTCCGCGGCAATCGCGCGCATGATCGGGAGCGCGCATCGCGTGCTGAGGCCCGGCGACTCCGGAGAAGGTCCGTTTGACGCAATCGTCATCGACGGCGATCTCGACCGGATCGATGAGCTTCGCCCCTCGCTCACCCCTGACGGTTTCTTCGTGATCCGGCTTCGCGGCTTTGCCGACGATTCGGCAATCGTGCGTCTCCTCGAGGCACGCGGCCTCTTGGTATTGAGTCGGGAGCGCTGGGAGGACGAAGTCGCGATCCAGGCCTTTCCGGCAGCCTCTGGACTGCGCGCAGCGCTCCACGAGCTCCGTCGCGAGGTCGACGGGCAGTCGCGCGAGCTCGCGTATCTGCACGATCACGTCGCGCAGCAGCACGAGGGAATCTCCTGGCTACGCCACGAGCTTGCTCTGAAGAAGAACGGAGGGCGGCGGGCTCGCTTCGCTCACGCTGCCTCGGTCGCGCGCCGTTCCGCGCGTGCGGCTTACCTCCAAGGCTACACGCGCTTCGTGTCCATCGTGGGGCGGCGACTCCCGCAACCTGTGAAGTCCGTCATCAAAAGGGTGTGGAACCCGTGGCCGGTGCAGGAAGCTCGCGAGATTCCGCGAACCGCACCGCAGCTCGAGGCCAGCGAGACCTCGACGTACGACATCCTCTGCTTCTCGATCATCGACTGGTCGTTCCGCTGGCAACGCCCGCAGCAACTCGTGTCGAAGCTCGCTGACGCCGGCCACCGCGTGTTCTACCTTCACCCATCCGAGTTTCTTCCCCCGGCGGATCGTCCCTTCGAGGTCTTCCGGCTGCGCGAGAACGTGTGGGAGATCCGGCTCGCTCCGCCGGTGGAGGTCGACGTCTACAGCGGGCGCGTTCCGGGCGCCACGGCGGCATGGTTCCCGCGCATGCTCGATGAGCTGCGGCGCGAGATGGGCATCGATTGCGCCGTCTCCCTCGTGCAGGTCGCCTCGTGGAGTCGCGTCGCCCTGGACGCACGTGAGCGGTTCGGCTGGCGTGTGGTCTACGACTGCATGGATGAATGGAAGAGCTTTCCCGGCATCAGCTCTGCGCTCCTTGCGTCCGAGGAGGATCTCGTCAAACAGGCGGATCTCGTGACGGTGTCCGGCGCGCGCCTGTTCAACAAATGGCGGGACCGCGGCGGTCGCGTGCAGCTCGTTCGCAACGCCGTCGACTTCAACTTCTACACCTCGGCGCCGCGCGAGAAGCTGCTCGCCGATCTTCCGCGACCGGTGGCCGGCTACATTGGCGCGATTGCGAGCTGGTTCGACGTCGACCTGCTGCGCCGGGTTGCGACAAGGTGCCCACAGGTCACGTTCGTGCTCATTGGCGGTGTGTTTGACGTCGACGTGAGCGCCCTCCGGTCACTCCCCAACGTTCACCTCCTCGGCCAGCAACCCTACGATCGCATGCCGTCGTACCTGGAGGCGTTCGACGTCTGCCTGATCCCGTTTGTCGTCGACGAGACCACCGCCGCCACGGATCCCGTGAAGTTCTACGAGTACGTCAGTCTCGGCAAACCGGTGGTGGCGACTTCGATGCCGGAGCTGGCCCCGTACCGCGAACTGCTGTACATCGCGTCGACGCCGTCCGAGTTCCTGGTGAAGCTCGACGCCGCCTTGCAGGAGAACGACCCAGCGCTTCGCAAGCGGCGCGTCGAGCTCGCGCGTCAGAATACCTGGACCGCTCGCGCTCAGACGTTCCTCAGCGCCGCACGTGACGTTCATCCACGCGTGAGCATCCTGATCGTCACCTACGGAAACTGGGAGATGACGCGGCTCTGTCTGGACGCTGTCGTTCACGCCACGCTCCATCCAAACTACGAAGTGATCGTCGTGGACAATGCCTCGAGTGACGATACCGTGGTGCGACTCACCGAGCTCGCCGCTGCGCGCGACGACCTGCAGATCATCCTCAACGCGGACAATCGCGGCTTTGCTGCCGCCAACAACCAGGCCATCCGGGCGGCATCCGGCGACGTCCTGGTGCTGCTCAACAATGACACCGTTCCTGCGAGAGGCTGGCTCCCGCGCATGCTTCGGCACCTCGAGGATCCACAGATCGGACTGGTCAACGCCGTCACGAACTTCTCCGGGAACGAGTCGCGCATCCACGTCCCGTACACAACCCTGGAGGGCATGCCTGCTTTCGCGGCCGAGTACGCTCAGGCGCACGCCGGTGAGAAGTTCGACATTCTCGTTGCCGCGATGTACTGCGTCGGGATGCGCCGCGACGCGTGGGAGCGCATCGGTCCGCTGGACGAAGCATTTGGAGTAGGGATGTTCGAGGACGACGACTACTCGCATCGTGCCCGTCTCGCAGGGCTTCGTGTGGTCTGCGCCGAAGACGTATTCGTCCACCATTTCGGCCAGGCGTCGTTTCGCAAGCTGCCGCCGGACGAGTACAACGCCATTTTCCGGCGCAATCAGGAGCATTACGAGCGCAAGTGGGGCGTCACCTGGCGTCCGCACACGTATCGGTGAGTTGCCTTCGGAGCTGGGCTCACCTGACTGGCGCGGCGATCAGCCTTCAGTGGAGGGAACGCTGCGCGGTGAAGGACCGCGGTCGAGAAGATGACTCACTTCGCTGGCGCGATCTGCGTCAGCAGCCACGCGTAGTCCGCGGCGTCATCGCGCAGACGGTCGTAGCGTCCCGACGCGCCCCCGTGGCCCGCGCCCATGTTCACACGCAGCAGGAGCAGGTTGTCATCGGTCTTGTTCGCACGCAGCCGCGCCACCCACTTTGCGGCTTCCCAGTAGCCGACCTGACTGTCATTGAGCGAGGTCCGCACGAGCATCGCCGGATAGGCCTTCTTCCCGATGTTGCTGTAAGGGTCGTAGCCCTGCATGTAGAAGTAGGCGTCCTTCTCGTTCGGATTGCCCCACTCGATGTATTCCTGCGTCGTCAGCGGGATGCTCGGATCGAGCATGGTGTTGATCACATCCACGAAGGGCACGTAAGCCATCACCGCCTTGAACAGATCCGGACGCATGTTGGCCACGGTTCCGACGAGCAGTCCGCCCGCGCTGCCACCCTGCATGGCCAGCTTATCCTTCGACGTGTATCCCTTCCTCACCAGTTCTTCGGCCACGGCGATGAAGTCGGTGAAGGTGTTCTTCTTCGCCATCATCCGCCCCTGCTCGTGCCACTCCTTGCCCATCTCGCCGCCGCCGCGGATATTCGCCAGTGCGTACACCACGCCGCGGTCGAGCAGCGAAAAGCGGGCGGAGCTGAAGGTCGGCGACATCGACGCGCCGTACGATCCGTACGCGTACAGGAGCAGCGGGTTCTTCCCTTTCGGGTCGAGGTCTTTGCGGTACACCAGCGAGACCGGCACTCGCGCGCCGTCACTCGCCGCCACGAAGAATCGGTCCACTTTGTACTTCGCCGGGTCGTACCCACCCAGCACCTCGGTGCGCTTGAGGAGAGTCTGTTTGCGCGTGTCCAGGTCGTAGTCGTAGATCGATGACGGCGTGATGAAAGACTGGTAGCTGTAGCGGAAGACCTTCGTGTCGAACTCCGCGTTGGCGCTTGCAAAGACTGCGTACGCGGCCTCCGGGAAGCTCATGCGGTGAGACTTCGGCGGGGAGGCTCGCAGGTCGTAGACCTCGAGATGCGACAGCCCGCCCTCACGAAGACTCACGACCATGTGGTTGCGGAAGAGGTTTGCGGTCTCGATGCGAACCGGCTTCCGATGGGGAACGAGCTCTTTCCAGTTCTTCTGCGCGAAGTCGTTCACCGGCGCGGTCACGATGCGGTAGTTGATGCCCGCGTCGTTGGTCATGATGTAGAAGCGGTCCCCGCGGTGCTCCGGGTAGTACTTGTGATCCGTCCTGCGCGGGACCATCACCACGGGCGCGGTGGCCGGCTTCGCAGCGGGGACGAGCAGCGTTTCGCTGGTGGTCTTGCTGTCGGCAGTGATGAAAAGCCAGTCGCCGCTGCGGGATCGATCGACCCCCACGTCGTACAGCTCGTCCTTCTCCTCGAAGATCAGTTCATGCGCGGCCGTGCCGAGGACGTGGCGGAAGACGCGGTTCTGCCGCTTGGCGTCGTTCTCTGTCGCGTAAAGGAGCGTCTTGTTGTCCTTACCCCACTCGACGCCGCCTACTTTCTCCGCGATTCCCTCGGTCACCTTTCCGGTACGGAGGTCTTTGACCGACAGCCTGTACTGCCGGTAGCCGGTGTCGTCAGTCGTATAGGCGAGCAGGTTCGCGTCGTCCGAGATCTGCATGGCCGCAACGGACATGAACTTCTTCCCCTCGGCGAGCTGGTTGACGTCGAGCAGAATCTGTTCCTCCGCGTCGAGGCTTCCCTTCTTCCGTGCGTGAATGGAGTACTGCTTTCCCTCCACGGTCCGCGAGTAATAGAAGTAACCGTCCTTGCGGTACGGGACGTTGATGTCGGTTTGCTTGATGCGACCGAGCATCTCGTCGTACAGCTGCTTCGCGAGCTTCTCCGTCGGCGCGAGCACTTCGTCCGCATACGCGTTCTCGGCGGCGAGGTACGAGAGCGTCTCCGGGCTGGTCTTGTCGCGGAGCCAACCGTATTCGTCGACACGCTCATCCCCATGCAGGGTGAACGTTTTCGGAACCTTCTTCGCGACAGGCGGCTTCGAGACTTCCGCAATAGTGGGGATGGCGACGGCGCTCATGAGGAGAAACGTGAAGACCAGATTCTTCACTATCAGATACCTCCGTAGGGCTGAGAAAAGCCGCTCCGGAGCGGAGAGATTCCCGGTCGTGGCTGCTGGTTCACAGGTTAATGGTTGCTGGTTGTTTGCGGTTCGACGTTCAGGGCGATCGACCGGTCATCCAGCCACACCTCATTCGCGATCTGTCTCGCTCGACGGAAAGCCACCAGCAACCAGTAACCAGCAACGTGTTAGGCTTTTTGCCTGCCTGGTATCCGGGAGGAGAATCGATGAGCAGTGATGCTTTTCCGTGGCTGAGCCACGTTCCGTGCGCGTTTGCGGTGACCACTCCCGCGCAGACCATCTCCTGCGGCACGGGGTCGCCCGAGTTTCACGTTCAGGTGCGCAACGACCGCGGCATGCGCGCGCTCCGCTCCGCCTCGGAACTGACCATCGCCAACGCGTACATCCAGGGCGACCTCGACCTCGAGGGCGACACGATCAAAGCCATGTGGCTGCGCGACCTGCTCAGCGACCGGAACCTCTGGCTCAAACTGTGGCGCCGCCTGCAGCCGCTGCTCGTAGGCCGCGAGCGGCTGAACCCCGCCTGGATCGCCAAGCACTACGACTCGAACAACATCCAGCTCATGGCCCTCGACCAGGACTACTTTGCCTACACGCCCGGCATCTACCTGACGGACGACGACAGCCTCGAGGAAAGCTCGCTTCGAAAGTACGACGCGGCCTGGGAAGCTCTCGGGCTGAAAGCCGGCGATCACGTCCTGGAGGTCGGTTGCGGGTGGGGCGGCATGACGCGCTACTGCGCCTCGCGCGGCGCGCGCGTCACGTCGATCACGCTTTCGAAGCATCAGCAGAAGTTCACTCAGCATCTCGTCGATACTCACCACCTCGACGCGACGGTCCTCTATCAGGACTTCTTCACTTTCCAGCCCGGCATCCGTTTCAGCGCGATCTCGTGCATGGGCGTGATCGAGGATCTGTCGGACTATCCGCGTGTCATGGCGCGCTTCGCGGAGCTCCTCCAGCCAGGTGCGCGTGCCTATCTTGATTTCGCGGCGGGGAAAGTGCCTTTCGCCACCTCCAGCTTCATCACAAAATACGTGTGGCCCGGCACGTTCCGCATGGTCTACATGCCCGCGCTCATGACGGCGATCGACCGCTCGCCCATGGAGCTCGTCCAGGTCCACAACGATCGCCGCAATTACTACCTCTGGGCGCGCAACGGGCAGCGCCGCTGGGAAGCGCATCGGAACGAGATCATCAGAACCGGCGGCGAAGAAACCTATCGCCTGTTCAACCTCCTGTACATGGGCACGGCCGGCGTCATGAGCAACCCATCGCAGAAAGTCTCGGCGTACCGGATCGTGCTGGAGCGGCCGTGAGGCGGGCTGTCATCAATGATGAGTGGAGCGGAAGCTTCTTTGTCGCCGTCTACCCCTGCTTCGCCCATGAGTCCTTGAGCGTGGTCGTGCGGTTGAACACCAGCTTCTCCGCCGTGGAATCACGGTCGATGCAGAAGTAGCCCAGGCGCTCGAACTGGTAGCGTGTCAACGGGGCAGCGCCGGTGACGGAGGGCTCCAGCTTGGCGTCCGGGATGACCTCGAGCGAGGCCGGGTTCATGTGCGTGAGAAAGTCGCCGCCCTCCTCCGGATCCGCCACCTGAAACAGGCGGTCGTACAGGCGCACTTCGCAGTCCAGCGCGTGGTCGACTGACACCCAGTGCAGGGTGGCCTTGGGGCGGCGACCGTCGGGCGAGTCGCCGCCACGCGTCGCGGGATCGTACGAGGCGCGCAACTCCACGACGTTCCCGGCGTCGTCCTTCACCACACTCGTACAGGTGATGAAGTACGCGGAGCGGAGACGAACCTCGCGACCCGGTGCGAGGCGGAAAAACTTCTTCGGTGGGTCTTCCAGAAAGTCGTCGCGCTCGATGTACAGCACGCGGGAGAACGGCACTTTGCGGGTCCCCGCCGAAGGATCGTCCGCGATGTTCGGCGTCTCCAGCTCCTCGCTCGTCCCCTCAGGGTAGTTCTCGATGACCACTCGCAGCGGACGGAGCACTCCCATCACACGCGGCGCGGTCCTGTTCAGGTCCTCTCGCACGCAGAACTCGAGCAGACTCGTGTCGATGACGTTTTCGCGGCGTGCGACGCCCACCCGCTCAGCGAAGTTGCGGATCGACGCGGGCGTGAAGCCGCGGCGCCGGTACGCGGCGAGAGTCGGCATCCGCGGATCGTCCCACCCGCTGACGTGGCCTTCGGTCACGAGGCGCAGCAGCTTCCGCTTGGACATCACCGTGTAGTTCAGATTCAGGCGCGCAAACTCGTACTGGCGCGGGCGGGAGGGAACCGGCAGCGTCTCCACCAGCCAGTCGTACAGGGGGCGATGGTCTTCGAACTCCAGCGTGCAGAGCGAGTGCGTGACGTGCTCGATCGCGTCGGATGGCGGGTGCGCGTAGTCGTACATCGGATAGATGCACCACTTGCTGCCTGTGCGGTGATGATCCTCATGGCGGATGCGGTACAGCACGGGATCGCGCATGTTGATGTTCGGCGAAGCCATGTCGATCTTCGCTCGCAGCACGTGTGCCCCGTCGGGAAACTCGCCCGCACGCATGCGCCGGAACAGGTCGAGGTTTTCCTCTGCACTGCGACTGCGGTGGGGCGAGTCCTTCCCGGACTCAGTGAGCGTGCCCCGGTACTCACGCATTTCTTCCGCTGAGAGACTCTCGACGTACGCCTTTCCCTCCGTGATGAGGAGCTCCGCCCACTCGTACAGCTGATCGAAATAGTCCGACGCGTGCAGCGGCTCGCCAACCTCGAATCCCAGCCAGCGCACGTCCTCGACGATCGCACGCGCGTACTCCGCCTCCTCCTTCTCCGGATTCGTGTCGTCGAAGCGGAGGTTGCAGCGACCGCCATACTCGAGCGCCACGCCGAAATTGAGGCAGATCGACTTCGCATGGCCGATGTGCAGGTACCCGTTGGGTTCCGGAGGAAAGCGCGTGACGATCGTCGTGTGCGTCCCGGCGCGCAGGTCCTCCTCCACGATCTCGCGGATGAAGTCGAGGTTGCGCTCAGGGGCGTCGACGGTCATGGGTTGCTTATACATCGCAAACATGCCCGGCCTGAAGATCGAGAATACGAGCGCTCCTCATCTGCGTGCGGATCTTTTCTTCGCGAGCTCCACGTATGACGTTGCCAGCGAAGCCCGGCCGCCGGTTGCGGCGCTGAAATTCCGCATCATCAGCGTTCGCCATTCGTCGAGCTTCGCAACTTCCGTCTCCGTCGCGTCCTGACCCGATTCCGAGACCAGCACGAAGAGCACACGGAAACGCTTCTCACTGACCGCCGACGACGGAATGCGTTTCCCATGCACGGCGGTGATCTGGCCGATGCTCACATCGCGCCGTTCCCCGCTCGCCACCGCTCCTTCAGCCGGCCAATATTCGAGCGGCAGGTTCGTTCCCGCCAGATAGAACCAGGGCGGCACTTCCTCCGGCGCCGCGAGACCCATCAGGTAGAGATCCGTCCAGCTATAGCCCATGTTCGCGGCGTGCGCCTGATACGTGCCGTTGACCTGCGGCGTGAAGAAACCGCCACCCATGACCGACGACTCTTCGCTGCCGTAGACCGGGAACGCCGCGGCGGTGTGGACGTAGGCGGCAGGGTGGGGGCTGACGGGGTTCAGGTTTCGCGTCTGCTGCCCGTTCTCGGCGATGCTGACAAAGTACAGCCAGCGATGCCCGAACTCGTGCAGCATCAACTTCGACGCCGACTCCTCGGCGGCACCGTAGTTATACGTGAGCTGGTTCAGGTGCAGGAGCGTCGGTGCGCGTTCCACCCCCCTGCCGCTGAACGGCGAGTAGTTGGCGATGCCGTCGACCTGCGCATTGCCACCCGTGGCATACGCACCGGCGAAGAAGATGATGTCCGTGTAGAACGTCTGGTAGATCGCGATCGCATCCCATTGGGAATCGCTGACCGGGTGCGACGCCTTCAACGCCTTCCACACCGAATACGGACTCAGAGAACCGAGCACGAACGGTTCGGCGATCGGCAGCGCGAGCTCCGTCTCCGCTGCCACCGCCGACAGATCGCGTGTGGTCGCGCGGGGAGCGGCTGGAAAGACGGTGATGAAGAATGACGAGTCGTCTTTGCCACCACCCGGCGGGCGGAGCGCGGTCGAGACGCGCACTACGCGCGACTCCGCGCTCGACACCTGTCGCTGGATCCCGTAGATCTCCACCGCATTCCCAGAGACCCGGGCGGAGGCTCCGTTCACTTCCGCGCGGGTGCCGGTGAACGAGCGCACCTTCACCTCCAGGCGGTCGATCTCCACCGACGCAAGCTCGTCGTCGATCTGCGCCTGAACCCGTAGCACCTGACCCTCGGCCAACTTCGTTCTGTCGATCGGCTCCGCCATTTCGATGCGGATCGCCACGAGATCCGCGTCGCCGAGGCGCGAGACCGTTGTCCGGCGGATGTCGATCATTGGCCGGAGGGCAGCGGAAACCGTCGTCGCCACGTCCTCAGCTTTGTCCTCCTGAGTCTGGATGGCGGTGCGCGTCACCGTCTCAGGATCGAAGCCGCGCGAGAGCAGAGGCGTGCCCCAACGCATGGCGAGCACCGAGCGATAGGAGTACGTGATGCGTCCGTCGCTCTTCAACTCTGCCTGGAGGTCGTACCCGAAAGGCGCATTCCCAGAGCTCCGCCACGTGACCACCATCGCTCCGGCACGTTGATCCACATACACGCGCGGGTACTCGAGGAAACGAGGTTTGCGCGAGGTGATCATCAGCGGTGAAAGCACCGCCGCCCGGTGAACGTCGCTCTCGAGGTCATCGAAGATCATGGCCGTCTGCAGCACGGGCGGATCGAAGTGGATGCTGTTGAAGGCGGTGATGTAGATACGGGTCACGCTGCGGCCAAAAATCGGCAGCGTGAACCCGAGGTCGTGGGCCACGTAGTGCCACTCGTCACCGACGGCGCCCTGGAACTGCCGCACCGGACTTCCCGCCGGCTCGGTGTAGCGCAGCGGCTCCCGGCGCAGCGTGAAGGTGTTGCTGCCGGACGGCGTGAACACGAGAGACTGCCCCGCCAGATCGAACGGCCGGTAGCCGGCGGTGATCGTGTCGTCGTTGCGCAGATAGAACGCACCGTCACGCAGGGTGACCTCGGGCACCGCCAGCGAGCGCACGCCGCTCCGGGCGCGGGCATGCGCGGCGCGGACGCGCGCGTCGTTCTCCGCGCTGCTGCCACACATCGGCTCAGTGGCGTGAGCGAGAGGTGTGAGCAGAAGAAGCACGAGCATTGCGGGGTTTGTCATCCAGGGCGTGAGTCGAGGGACCTGCGCGGGCGGGGCGACCAGCATGAGTTCTTGCTGCCCTTCCTGCCCAGCTCCCTCGACTCGACGCTCGGGATGACGGCAAAATGGCGCCGCGAGAACCGTGTCATCAGAAGCGGGATGGCAGCTTTTCTCGCACTCACTCATCGCTCGGGTCATCGCTCGGGTCATGGGAGTCTCCATCATCCGGCAACCCTCACCTGTCGTGCGGTTACGGATTCGCATACTCTAACTCCAGGTGACGGAGCAGCCTGAGCGGCAGGAGTACGGAGAGTACGCAGTGGAGTCCTTCCTCGGCAAGGGCTCGATTGGCAAGGTGTGGCTGGCGCGGCACCGGCGCATCGGACGCCGCGTGGCGCTCAAAACCGTCACGCTCCAGCAGAAGTTCGAGGATGACGCCGATCAGCACGAGTTCTACCGCCGGCTGCAGCGCGAGGTCGAGCTCTGCGCGGCGATGCAACACCCGAATATCGTCACGCTCTATGACGTCGGCTATGAGGGCGAGCTGGTGGAGTACTTCGCGACGGAGTACGTCGACGGCGAGCCTCTCCTGGCCCGCCTTCGCCGCACGCGTCCCCTTCCGCTGGGCGAAGCGATGAGCATCGCGGCGGACTTGCTCCGCGGACTCGCCTACGCCCACTCGAAAGGCATCATCCATCGCGACATCAAGCCGGCGAACATCCTCCTGACGTCGGAGGGACAGGCGAAGATTGCAGACTTCGGGGTCGCGCGACCGCTGCACTCCAGTCTCACCGCGACGCGCTCTCTCGTCGGAACGCCGAACTACATGTCGCCGGAGCAGGTGAAGACGGCCCCTGTATCGCCTCGCTCCGACCTCTTTGCCGCGGGCGTCGTGATGTACGAGATGCTGAGCGGGGTCAAGCCGTTCGGCGCGCCCGAACTGAGCGCCATTCTCTACAACGTCGTCAATCACGTGCCGACACCCGTCAACAACGTCAATCCCTCCATTCCGCAGAGCGTCGCGTCGATCGTCTCGAAGCTGCTGGAGAAAAACCCCGAGGACCGCTACGCGAGTGCGGCCGAGGCGCTCGCGGACGCCGATGCGGCGATGCATGAACCGGATACCGAGGCATTCGTGACGTTCGAGGTCGAGGCCGGAACGCTGCACGCCGGTACGGCGCATGACGTCACATCGCCATTGCCAACCATCATCGACCCACTGTCGGCAACGGGTCTCCGGCGGCGCGTTCCCGCCCGGCTCTTCTGGGTGGTGACCCTGCTGCTGGTCGTCGGTGTCGGGATCGCAGTCGCTGCCATACGCGGATCCATCTCGCGACAGAAGCCTGCCGGAGAGATTCAACCAACCATCCTGCAGATCACCGCCGAAAAGGAGCTGGCGCTCGACGAGGCACGAAGCCACGCGCGGGAGGGCCGTTATCTGGAAGCGATCGTAGCGTACGACGCGCTCATCACCCGCCATCCACAGAGCCAGACCGCGCGCGCCGGGCGCGAAGAAGCGATTCGCCTGCTCGACGCTGCGACGCCGAAGGCTGAGGTGACCAAGGTCGGTCGCAGGCCGCGTCGCGAGAAGAAAGACGAAGCAGCATCGCGGGTACAGCCGGAGCCGGAGAAGAAGAAAGTCTCGCGGTGGACCCGGTTCAAACGCTGGTGGGGC
>JANMSA010000967.1:0-8114 GCA_031388865.1 Acidobacteriota bacterium
CAACCGACAACCGACAACCGACAACCGACAACCGACAACCGACAACCGACAACCGACAACCGACAACCGACAACCGACAACCGACAACCGACTAACGACGAACGACGCGCGAGGAACGCGAAGAGAAAACAGACGACCGACAAACGACCCAACACAACCGACAACCGACAACCGACAACCGACAACCGACAACCGACAACCGACAACCGACAACCGACAACCGACAACCGACAACCGACAACCGACTCAGGCCGGTAGCCGCGCGCGGATCGCTGCGGCTGTGTGCGTCCAGGTCAGCGTGCTTCGCACCCGCGTGGCGGCCCGCAGCCCGCGGTCGCGCGCCTCGTCCTGATGCGTATACACGTGGCGCAGCAACTCGGAGAAGTGATCCATGTCCGCGTCCGCCCAGCGGAACCCTTCATAGTACGGGCAGGGACTCACCGCTGGAACGACTTCGCGCACGCGAAGCGGATAGGTATCGGAGGAGTGCAGGATGGCGGTATGTCCGCCCCAGTCGGTGGCGATTGCCGGGAGGCCGCACGCCATCGCCTCGAGTAGGGGAAGGCCCCACCCTTCGCCGCGGCTCGTGCTCACGAAGCAATCCGCCGATCGGTAGAGCGAGGCCAGCTGGTAGTGGGGGAGGTCGCGGTTGTAGATGAAGTAGATCCTGCCGCCGCGCTCATCGAGGTTCAACGTGCGCACCTCGTCGGGCACTCGCAGCCGCGCGTTGCGGTTGTTCACCTTGCACACCAGCAGCACCGGTTCGTCGCTGCGGAAGGTCCGGTTGAAGGCGCGCAGCAACCTCTCGGGATCCTTGCGCTCGCCCCATTCGAAGTTGGTGACGAAGACGTAGTCACCGCGGGAGCTCGGCACGCGCTTGACGCCGGGATGAAAGTGATCCGGGTCGATCCCCAGCGGAATCACATGGATGGGTCTCGTTACTCCGCTGGCGAGGAGCCCCTGCCGGTTGAAGGCCGTCGGCGTCCAGATCTCGTCCATCGCGTTGGCCTGGCGCACCCACTCTGGCGGAAACCCGTCGACCTCGAGCATCGTGAAACCGATGCGATACCGCCCTTTCGTTCGCGCGAACGCATCGCCCTGCGCGTAAGTGACGACGACCTCCGGACGAGAGGGAGTGTGCCGGGCGCGGATCATGTCCAGCAGAGGATCGTCGCTGCAGCTGGTCCGCGGCTCCTCGTACGGGAACGGCGTGCCGGCACCGTAAGCGTAGCGATACGTCACGTGCACACCCGAGGAATCGAGCGCGCGAATGATCTCCCGCGCGCTCATGGCGTAGCCGGTCGAGAAGTTGAGCAGCGATTGCCACGTCAGGGAAGAGCGATACCTTTTCGCGAGCGTCTTCTGCCATCGCTTCCGGAATGTTGCCCGGCTCTTGTCGAAGATCCTCTGACGCCGCGCATCGTCGCCTGCGGTGGATCCATGCTCGTCATGCCGCAGGGTCACCGAACCGCAGCAGATGGTCGTCCATCCCTTCTGCGCCGCGCGCAGGCAGTACTCAGTATCTTCAAAGTACGACTCGTACTCCTCGGACAACAGGCCCACATCGTCGAGCATCTCGCGCTTGAGATAGGCACACGCGAAGACGATCCCCTCGACCGTGCGGGTCTCGCTGTACTGGCCGAGATCGAGCTCAGTGGCGCCGATCTGCTGGCCCCAGCAGTCGTCCGGGCGGATATAGGTCCCCGCGTGCAAAAGACGTCCGTCGCCGAGGATGAGCCGGCAGCCGGCGATGCCTGTGCGCGCCTCCGCGTAGGCAGCCTCGCGGAGTCGGTCGAGCCATTGGTCATGCAGGATCTCGACGTCGTTGTTCAGGAGCAGGACGTCGTGTGCCGGATCGACGGCGCGGATGCCCGCATTGTTGCCGCGCACGAAGCCGAGGTTGCGATCGTTCCGAAGCACGCGTACCCAGGGGATCTTCGCAAGCTCGCCAGGCGTCTCGTCGGTGCTGCCGTTGTCCACGACCAGCACTTCGACGGGAGGCCGGGAGCCGGCAGTACCCGGGAGGACCGTATGACGCTCAATGCTTTCCAGCAGTGTGCGCGTGAGCGACCAGCGGTTCCACGCCAGGATGACGATGGTCGTGCTGCGCATCAGAGGCGCGCGTCCGTCGTCACGCGGTTCCAGAGATGCTCGAGCTCAGTGAGCACATCCGAATTGCGCAACTCCGCCAGCGGCTCCATGCGATCGGGCTCACGGATCCAGCCCGTCAACCGGCCCTGAAGCGCGGCGGCGAGGTCGGCGACCACTGAGTCCGGCGCCATCGCGATCGCGTCCCGGAGCCTCTCGTGCAACGCATCGAGCGCGCGGCCACGCTCGATGGCCAGCGTTTTCCAGTACGCGAGCTCGTCCACGGGCGTCACCATTTGCGTCCCATGAGCCCGCGCAGCGACTGCACGATGCGCCACGGCCAAGAGCGCTCGATGGTGTGGGCATAGAGCGACAGGCGCTCGCGCTCCGTGTCGGCGATCGCCAGCCGCGACTTCAGGATCGCGTTCAATGCTGAGAGGCGCGCTGCTTCATCGCGCAGGAGCGAGCACTCGGCGCGAAAGCTCTCGTTCTCGACCTGCAGACGAGCGGTGTGCCCGGGATCGAAATCGGCGTCGCTCAACGCCGCGATTCTACCGCGCCCCGCTGCGGCGCCGCCTCGAGCTCGGCCAGATCACACTCGACCATCTCCCTCACGACCTGCTCGAATCGCGACGTCGGGGACCAGCCCAGGACGCGCCGGGCTTTGCTGGCGTCGCCCAGAAGCGACTGCGTTTCTGTGGGGCGCATCAGGCGCTCGTCGGTCTGCACCCAGTCGCGATAGTCGAGGCCGACGGTCGCAAAAGCAACCTCGCAGAGGTCGCGAACGGAATGCGCCTCGCCGGTGGCGATCACGAAGTCGTCTGCCTCGCCGTGCTGCAGCATCAGGTGCATCGCCCGAACGTAGTCGCGCGCGTGTCCCCAGTCGCGCACCGCATCGAGGTTCCCGAGACGCACTTCCGAAGCCAGTCCGAGCTTGATCTTCGCCGCGCTGCTACTCACCTTGCGCGTCACGAACTCGTGGCCCCGGCGAGGACTCTCGTGATTGAAGAGGATGCCGCTGCAGGCGAACATCTGGTAGGAGTCGCGATAGTTCAGGGTCAGGTAGTGCCCGGCCACTTTGCTGATCCCGTAAGGGCTGCGCGGGTTGAACGGCGTGGACTCGTTCTGTGGAGTCTCCCGCACGCGGCCGAACATCTCACTCGAGCCGGCGAAGTAGAAGCGGCACTGCGGCTGGACCTGATGGAGAGCGGCCAGTACGAAATGGGCTCCGTTAATGTTCATGTCCATTGTCGAGAAGCCGTCTGCGAAGCTCTCTGCGACGAAGCTCTGCGCAGCGAGGTGATAGCACTCGTCGAACTGGTGGCGGCTGATGACGCGGAAGATGCTGGGATAGCTCTCCAGGCTGGCCGGATGAAGCACGATCCGGTCGAGGATGTGCGCGAGCCGCCGGAAGCGATGTTCGGGCACTTCGAGAGCGACGCGACGGACCAGGCCGTGCACCTCGTAGCCGAGGGAGAGCAGGTGCTCGGCGAGATAGCTACCGTCCTGCCCGGTGATGCCAGTGATCAGTGCGCGCTTCACGCGTCGAGGATAGCGTGCGGCCAGCGTCGATGTCATCCGCAGCTGGAAAAAGGCATGTTGCTGGACGCGCTGGCGCACCTCCGTGACGACATGCAGGTCCAGCCCGACATGGCGCTGGTTGATGTTCGTCTGCCGCGCATGAGCGGCATCGATCTCGTACGTGTTCTCGCGAGGCCTTCGATGTCGCGTCCTGCGGAGGACGAGCTGGAACGTCACCAGGGCCGCTGAGCTGCTCGACATTCAGCGGACGCATCTGCACGAGAAAGATGGGCACGCTCGGCATCGCGCGACCAACACTTGAAGAGGTCGTTTGAATCGCGGAATGTCTTATTTTTTGAGCGTTTTCCCGGAATTGTAGACAACGGAAAGTAGTTATTTGACGCACCTTATGAAAACCCACAAGGTCATTCTCGTCGAGGACGATGTGGACGTGTCCCTCATGCTTTCGCGGCAGTTGCAGCGCGGCGGTTATGTCGTCGCGGTCGCGGGCTCGCTTGCGGACGCGCGCGAGCTGGTCCGGGAGCCGTGGGACTTGGCGATTCTCGACCGGCACTTGCCCGACGGCGACGGCATCGAGCTCTGCTGTGAGCTGCGCGAGGCAGTGCCGCACGCCTACATCGTGATGCTCACGGGCGAGGCGAGCGAGCAGGCCAAGCTGGACGGGTTTGCGTGCGGTGCGGATGACTACGTCACCAAGCCTGCGCCGATCGGGGAGCTGATGGCGCGCATTCGGGCGGGGTTGCGCATCGTAGAACTGCAGAAAGCGCTCATGGCTACGAATCGCCAGCTCGCGGAGCTTTCGCAGACGGATCCGCTGACATCGCTCCGCAACCGCCGTGCGTTCGACGAGCGACT
Source organism: Acidobacteriota bacterium (assembly GCA_031388865.1). Taxonomy (GTDB): domain Bacteria; phylum Acidobacteriota; class Thermoanaerobaculia; order Gp7-AA8; family Gp7-AA8; genus QHVT01. The sequence continues at coordinate 4,486 of JANMSA010000967.1, forward strand.
GGCGGATGCCTTCGATCAGGCCGCACGCTACGGAAGACCGCTGTCGCTGGTGCTTGTGGACCTGGATCACTTCAAGAACGTCAACGACACGCACGGCCATGACGCCGGTGATGACACGCTGCGCGGGGTGTCGAGGGTGATCGCCGGAGTCACGAGGCAGAGCGACTTCGTCGCGCGGGTGGGTGGGGAAGAATTCGCAGTAATCCTTCCCGAGACCGCGCTGTTCGAAGCCCTGCAGTTCGGGGAGAAGCTGCGTGCCACCGTCGCCACGGCGAACATCGGCGAGCACCGGGTAACCGTGAGCGTCGGCATCGCCAACGTCCCTCATTCCGAGATCGCCACCACCGCGGAGCTGTTTCGCGCCGCGGACCAGGCCTTGTACCGGGCGAAAGTGCGCGGTCGGAATCGTGTGGAGATCGAGCGGCGGCGTACGTTGCGGGAGAGCGGTTCGAACCCGGTGGCGACCTCGCAGATGGCGAGAGCCTGACCGATCGACGAGCAGACCGACAGCTGTCCGCGGAAGCGAGACGACGATCCCGCGGACTTCTTTCGGCGTCGACCTCTTCCGCCCGGTAGGGCTTTGGTCGCCAGGCACTCCGGACGACTGCCGGTGCTCGGCAGAGAATCGCCGCTTGAGGCGGCTACCCTACGCGCTGCTTCCAGCAGCCACGCCTAGCCCGGCTGATGGGGCGGATCGGTGCGTTTCTTCAGGTTTCGCCGGAGTTCCCGCCGGGGTCGGTCGCGACTGTCGATCTGCGATCGCGATCGCACCGGCCCTGCAACGACGCTCTTGTGCGACGCCCCGCCGCCCTTCCGTTTGTCGGCACAAACTGATCTAATCCGTCCGGTTCAATCCATCCACAGATCAGCCGGGAGTCCATGGTGCCGAGGCCCTCATCCAGAAGGGGCGGGGGGGTGGGCGTACTTTTCTTCGTTGCCGCCGCCTCGTTTCTGGCGGCGTCGATGGCGTACGCCGGTGAGGTGGCGCGCGGCGATCTGGCCATTGTCGGGCTGAGCCTCGAAGTCGATCGGAATCCGGTCATCACCGCCGTCGACGTCCCGTCGTACGTGCAGACGTTCTTCGGAGGCAAGGTCGGCATCGAAGCGCCGGCGGCGCCGGGCCTGTCTGCTCTCGGCGACCTGACCGGTCCCGGCATCGACGCGCCGATCACGCTCTCCGCCATCCCAGGTCAGAAGTTCGCCATCCCTGCTCTGCACGACAAGGGTGACTATGCGCTGCAGAACATCCGCCTCGTCGGCAACAGCGGGGAGTTTCTGCAGCAGTCCGTGCCCTCGTTCACGACGATCCAGGTCGTGGACGTCCTGCAGACCAGAGTCCGGGTGCGCCAGCTCACTCCCGCGGAACTGCGCGAGCGCGGCATCCACATCGACGAGCGCAACTTCGAGGTCTACGAGTACGGTTTGCTCGTCGTGGAGACCGGCGGAGACGCTCCCGTGGCGGGCGGCATCCCAGGACCGCCTCCGTTCACGGAGGCTCATCTCGTCGACGTCATCTGGAACCCGGACGGCGCGTTCGCCGCTCGTACCATTCCGCGAACGAAACTGGCCACGGTCACGGACGGGAAGGGCCGCGTGCTGCTCGTCGATCTCAGCCGCATTGACGAGCGATGGGACGAGAAGGGTGCGATTCCTGAAGACGAGTTGTTTCCCACGGTGCGCGCGATCCTCCAGGAGGATCCGACGAAGGGGGAGAAACCGGATCCCCGCATCGTCTGGAAGTCCGAACCTGGGTTCGCTCTCGGCACACTCGCGCCGGTGGTGGATCCCGAAACGGGATTCGTCTTCGCCGGGAAGTTGCTGGACACGACCACGAATGTGATTTCCGCCCTCGACCCTCCCATCCAGATCAAAGCGGACCTCGGCGCAGCCGGCGGTCTCAGCGTGATCGGCGGGGTGGTGCCACTCCGTATCGAGAAGCCGAAAGGGTTGAAGTGACTGGCTCGAACGCTTTTCACTTCGGCGACGAGTGCGATCCGGAAACTTTGTGAGGAGCCATGTGAGCACGGCGTGCTGATCGTCGCGTGTGGCCCTGTGCGCACGTAGGCCAGTAGCTGGTGCCGAGTGGGTGGGGTCAGGCGAGCAGCTGTAGTGGCTAAAGAGAAGCTGTCGTCGCCGCAGGCTCTGGAGTGCTCATCGCCACTCATCATGGTTGCGCGCTATTGCTTTCCGGCAGGGCGGGGGAAAACGCCAACGGCGGCACACCAACAACACGAGGTGCGCTGATGCAGGTCCGGAAGAACGCCACATCCCTCTCTGCGGCTGAGAAGAAGGCTCTCGTCGATGCGTTGATCGCGCTGAAGAAGAACGGGCGCTACGACAAGTACGTCCATTGGCATCACGCGGTGATGACAGCCTCGGTTCTGCCGATCGAGCCGCGAGATGCGAGTTATCGCAACGGCGCTCACCGCGGCCCATCGTTTCTTCCGTGGCACCGCGAGTTCCTGATGCAGGTGGAGGCCGATCTGCAAGGCGTCGACGCGTCGATCACGATGCCCTATTGGGACTGGACGGCCGACGCAAAACTCACGAACCCAGGTACCGCGCCCGTCTGGGCACCGGACTTCCTCGGCGGCGACGGAGACCCGGCGGACCGCTGGAGGGTTGGCACTGGACCATTCGCGTTCAGTACCGGCAACTGGCCCATTCCCGAGCACCACGATGGCCCAGCCTTGCTGCGCCAGTTTGGACAGATGCTGCCGACGCTGCCGACCGAGGACGATCTGAAGCTGGCGATGAACGAGGGTTTGTACGACACGCCGCACTACAACAGCAGCCCGTTCACCACCGGCTTCCGCAACCGGATCGAAGGATGGATCACGCAACGGGGCGACGCGCGCGTGCCGACCCCAGGCTCGCAACTGCACAACCGCGTGCATCTCTGGATCGGCGGATCCATGGCTCCGATGACGTCGCCGAATGATCCCGCCTTCTTTCTTCACCACTGCTTCATCGACAAAGTCTGGGCGGACTGGCAGGCGCTGCAGATGGTGCGGAACCCGGCAGGAGCTCCGCACTACGCTCCGCTGGAGGCCGGGCCGGAGGGCCACAACCTGGAGGACACGCTACAGCCGTGGGGGGCACGCTCGATCAAGGATGTCCTCGACATCGCGACCCTCGGCTACAGCTATGAGCAGCCGGTGACGCAGGACGTACTCCTCGCAAAAGTCGCTGCCGCACCTCAGTCGCCATTCATTGCTGAACAATCGCCCTTCTGGGCGGACTAGGCACGGCACGCAGAAAACGTTCATCGGGCGCAGAACGTGAGTCTGATGAAAAGATAGTTGACCCATTCCCTAAGACGCTGTCATCCCGAGCCGTCCACCGGCAGAGGACTGCTGTGGAAGTGGTGATGACGCGCGGTGTGAAGCCGGCACGAGCCTGGTGAATGGCACGGGAGCGACCCCTCATCCGCCTTCGGCACCTTCTCCCCTCTGCGGAGGGGAGAAGGCTCTCGATGTTTGTTCTTCCAGGGGAACGTGCGACGGGCCAAGTCGCGCAGCACCTCCCCTCGAGAGCCTTCTCTCCCGCGCACGGGGGAGAAGGTGCCGAAGGCGGATGAGGGGGCGCCCTTGAGAGACAAGCGCGCGAGGAGCGTTTTCTGCCGCGCA
>JANMSA010000970.1:0-3433 GCA_031388865.1 Acidobacteriota bacterium
GCGCTCATCGTCATCGATCAATTCGAAGAGCTTTTCACCCTGAACCCGGTGGCCGTACAAGCTCGATTTGCGGAGGTCCTCGGCCGCGCGGTCATCGACGCGGACGTGCGCATCCTCATTTCCCTGCGAGATGACTTTCTGGTGTATTGCCACGAACACCCGGCGCTGGCACCGATTTTCTCGGAGCTGACACCGCTTCGCGCTCCCGATGGGCCCGCACTTCGCCGGGCCATCATCCAACCGGCCTTGCAGTGCGGATATCGATTCGAAGACGAGACGCTGGTCGAGTCGATGCTGGCGGAAGCCGGTACCGAGCGCGGGACCCTTCCGTTACTTGCATTCGCGGCCTCTCAGCTCTGGAAGGAGCGTGATCGCGGAGAGGGTCTGTTGACCCGCGCCGCATACGAATCGATCGGAGGTGTCGGGGGTGCGCTTGCCCAGCACGCGGAGGCTATGCTGGAGCGGATCGGCAGCGAGCGAGTTTCGATCGTGCGCGAAATCTTCAGGAATCTCGTCACCGCGCATGGCACTCGCGCAGCGCGTCAACGGGATGAGTTGCTTTCCGTCTTCGCGGCCGGGGACCGCGTCGCGGCAGAAGAGGTGCTGAAGATTCTCATCGAAGCGCGGCTGCTCACCGCGTTCGAAGGGTTCATTGAGATCGTTCACGAGTCTTTGCTCAGCGCCTGGCCCAGGCTTGCTCAGTGGCGTGCGCAGGATGCGGAGGGAGCGATGCTGCGCGACCAGCTTCGACAATCGGCGGGTTTGTGGCAGGAACGCGGTCGTCCTCAGGATCTCCTCTGGATCGGGACCACGTATCGGGAGTTCCAGGTGTGGCGCAGTCGATACGGGGGCGGGTTGTCGGAGTCGGAAGAGCAATTCGCCCGCGCGATGATTGCGCACGCCGGGAGGCGAAGACGCCGGGTGCAGATCGCCGCGACCGGCGTGGTCGCAATTGCGCTGGCGATTGCCGCGGTTACCACGACGTTCTGGCGACAGAGCCTCACCGCGGAGCACAAGGCCCGCGAGGAATCGCAGCGAGCCGAGGCGGCGAAGCTTCTCGCCCTCGCCCAGGTGGAGATGGAGCGATACCCAACCGCGGCGCTGGCTTACATCACGAAGAGCCTGGAGATCTCGGATACTGGCCAGGGGCGGCGTCTGATGCTGGAGGCGCTGTGGAAGGGACCGGTCGCTCGCGTCCTTCAGCTCGAGCCGGCGCGTAGCGTTGTACTGGGTTTCAGCCGTGATGGGAGGACGCTCGCAGCGATCGGCAACCTCGGACCCGACTTCCTGATCTCAAACGATGGACGGCCGCCACGAAGGCTCAACCTCGCCGCGCCACACGCTCACACCATCGGCTTCAGCAAAGACAACGGCGTGCTTGTGATCGACCAGGGGAACGACGTCGCCATCGTCTCCGCTACCGATGGCCGCATCATCCGAACTATCCCTAAGAACGAGGGATTCATCAAAGTCGGCGACTCCTCAATTCTCGTCATCACGCATATTGACGAACAGTTTCGAGCGCTGCAGAAGTGGCCTCTCGACGGCGGCGAAGGCGTCGTTCTCGGGACTTTCAAGGGTACGGAGTTCCGCGACCTGCACCCGAGTGGACGCTGGATGGCGCGGCTCGTGGACGGAGCGGCTTATCGCGAGCCGATCGACCTCAAACCGCGGGAGCTCATCTGGCGTCCGGCGCGCAAAGCGCTCGACTTGAACTTCGGTCCCGGCGGCACGTACCTCGCTGCAACGACCGAGAACGGCATGGACCTCTTCTTCCTGCACGACGGCCGATCCCGTTGGCTGCCGGTTCCTGGAAACGAGCGTCTCGGACTGTACAGCAGGGTCGAATTCTCGCCATCCAGGGTCTTTGCGGCGACGGCAGGATCCTCGGCGCGACTATTCGTGTGGGAGGTCGCGCACCCAGACGTAGAAGCATTGACGCTGCGAGTCCACGGCGATTCTCTGTGGAGGGACGCCGCATTTCATCCGGCAGGCGATTGGCTCGCCACACCGACGACCGAAGGCACGGTTTTCTTCTGGCCGCTCAATCAGACCCACGCGCAAGTGCTCCGGACTCGAGAGTCGAGCGGATCATTCGTGGAGTTCAGTCCGGACTCGAAATGGCTCGCGTCCTGTGGAGGGAGAGAGGGCGCGCGCCTGTGGTCGGTCGATGGCGCTCACGAATCGCGGATCCTCTCCGTTCCGAAGGATGACTGCCTCAGCATTGCATTCGACCCGACGAGCACGAAACTGCTCGCCGGCGCGGTATACCAGGGTGTCTATCTCCATTCCGTAAAAGGCGGGGAGCCGCGGCAGATGAAAGCGACACCGGACAACGGCTCCACCGGGATCGCGTTCGACCCGTCCGGCCGTACAGCGGTCATGAGCTTCGCCACCATGCAGGATGGCTCGAAGCATGTTCTCGATGTTGTGGACCTGGCGTCAGGATCGATTCGAAGTTTCCCTTCGGCGATCACCGCGGACGACGGTTCGAATGGCGCGACGGTGTGGTGGGACTCCCTGGCGTTCTCGGCGAACGGGACGCTCTACTCCGCCGGCGAGCGCGGAGTGTGGCGATGGGATCTCACGAACGGCGCGAGACATCTGATCGAAGGCGGCCCATCGCGCGGTGCGTCGATGGCCATGAGCGGCGACGGAAAGACAATGCTCGCGGCTATTGGCCAAACGGCCTCCCCCGGCGAACCGTACATCAGGAATGCCGAACTGCTCGTCATCGACGTTGTCAGCGGCAGGCGCCGGAAGATCACAACGCACGGCTCCGACTTCAACGGCATCGGTATCAACCAGTCGGGGACCATCATCGTGACGACCGACGCGAATGGCGTCGTTCGCGTCGGCAAGGCCACAGGTGAAGAGCCACATCTCCTCCTCGGACATCCCGCCGCGAGCTTCTCGGTCGCTATTTCCCCAGACGGTCGCTGGATTGCTTCGAGCACTCAGAACGAGATTCGGATGTGGCCGATGCCGGACCTGTCGAAGCCGCCACTGCACCTGCTGCCGCACGATCAGCTCATGGCCAGGTTGCGAGAGCTGACCAACCTGCGTGCGGTGCGTGCTGAGAGCGCTTCTACCGGGTACAAGCTCGAAGCGGGGCCGTTCCCCGGATGGAAGAACGTGCCGACCTGGTGATGCATGAACATGCCGCCTGACACGCACACCTCACCCGCGGGCGCGACGAAGCGGCGCGAGTCGCTCATCGTGCCCGACGAAGTTGCACTCTGACGTGTTTCCAAATCCACCGGGCTCGGCAATTTCATTGATTTGGATGGCGAACTCCGCCATGATCATCAAATTTCAGAATCTGAACCGTTGATTTTTCGGTGACCTCGTCTCCGTCCGACCCGCCGGACGCCGGCAGCGCACCGTTGCAGGAGGCCTCACATGAATCATCGCCCTCACAAGATCGTACTGA
>JANMSA010001051.1:0-2529 GCA_031388865.1 Acidobacteriota bacterium
TCTGCCATGGAAACGACCCGTCCGCCTAACGCGCCAAATGAGCCGCGCGCCAGGCCGACATCATGGCACGAGACGATTGGCGCGTCGGCTCCATTTGGATGTTAGCCCTCACCGGGTACAAACCGGGTACATAGGTAACACATCTGACCGGGAACATGGGTGACACCACTACGCTGGGGATCAACCGGAGGTTGGTCGATGCCCTGGCTGGAGACAGCACCCATGGAACAACGCGAACGCTTCATTGATGATCACCAACGCGGGCTCTACGACATGATCGAGCTCTGCGCGCGCTACGCGGTGAGCCGGAAGACGGGTTACAAGTGGCTCGCGCGGTACGACGCGGGCGGTCGGGCCGCGCTCGGGGACCGGAGTCGCGCCCCGCACCGCTGTCCGCACAAGATTTCGGAGGAGGTGGCGGAGTTGCTGCTGACGGCGCGCCGCCGGCATCCGGACTGGGGCCCCGAGAAGCTGCTGCAATGGCTCGAGCCGCGTCATCCAAAGATCGCGTGGCCGGCGACCAGTACGGCCGGCGATCTCCTCGCGCGCCACGGCTTGGTGTCCAAGCGGCGGCGGCGCCGGCCGACCCACCATCCCGGGGTGGTGCCTCCGGTCACGGCCGCCCCGAACGATCTCTGGGCCACGGACTTCAAGGGCCAGTTCCGCACGGGCGATCGGGTCTATTGCTATCCGCTCACGGTCACGGACCAGCACACGCGCTATCTGCTAGCCTGCCACGGATTGCTCTCGACGAAGGGCACGGGCGTCCGGCCCATCTTCGATCGACTCTTCCGCGAGTACGGCCTGCCGGCGGCGATGCGCACGGACAACGGCGTGCCCTTCGCCTCCACCGCGCTGCATGGGCTCACGCCCCTCAATGTGTGGTGGCTGCGCCTCGGCATTCAGCACCAGCGCATCCTCCCGGCCCACCCCCAACAGAACGGGGCCCACGAGCGCATGCACAAGACGCTGAAACGCGGCGCCATTCGGCCGCCGCGCGCGAATCTCGCAGCCCAACAGCGCGCGTTCAACCGGTTTCGTCAGGAGTACAACCACGAGCGGCCCCATCAGTTTCTCGACGGGCGGACGCCAGGCTCGCGCTATCGCGCCTCGACCCGCCCATACTCCGGCGCGTTGCCACCGCTGGAGTACCCGGGCCACTTCTTGGTGAAGCGTGTCACCAACGCGGGCACCATTCGCTTCAAGACCCGCCTGCTGTACTTGTCGACGGCTCTGAAGCAACACCGGGTCGGTCTGGAAGAAGTCGATGACGGGATTTGGTCCGTCGTCTTCTGCAACGTGTTGCTGGGCCGGATCGACGAACGGCAGGCACTCGTCCGAGGGCAACTGGGGGTGACCCAGGTGCCCGGTTAACCGGGTACCGATGGTTCCGGTGGCTCACGCCAGGGGAATAGTACGGGCCAGGGCGGCTGTCGATCGTCGTTCCTAACGCCGCCTGCGCGGTCGTTTCTCAGCGCGCGTGACCCAGAAGTCAGAAAACCGCCCGTGGAAGCTGCCGGGCCGTGGACGCCAAGAACGCGCCCACCGCTCCTTGGAAAACCGCACAGAACGCGGTTTCCCACAGCTACCACAGGCGCTATCATCGGGAACGAAAGTGTTACCCATGGTCCCGGTGAACTTTGTTACCTATGTTCCCGGTTGCACAGTTTGTGCCGCGCCTTTGGCCGAGGCGTGACGCGAGCAAGCCTGGCAAGCGTGCGTAGTGCCTCGTTAACCGCCCGGCTGTCGGGAAAAAGCTGAGCAACGTCCGGCTCGAGAAGCACCACATTCGTGCCCTGCGCATAGCGCGCGGCCGTTACAGCCCGCACGGCGTTGGAAAAGTCGTACTCTGGGCGCATCGTGTCGGCATCGGCCGCCGCTTTTTTTGCCTTAGTCGTTTTCATATTTCCGTCTCTCATGGCCCGTGGCCAGTCGGGCGCTGATGATCCGTGTCCGTGGCGGCCGCTCGGCGTACGAGACCACCACGAGCCTCGCAGGGCGCGACATCCCGAGCACCAGAAAGCGCTCTTCGCCCTCGGAATGATCAGGATCAGGCATGTTCATGGCCAAGATGTCACCGAAGACCGTGGTGGCCTCATCGAAGGAGACACCGTGATCCTTGAGGTTCGAAACTGCCTTCTTCGGATCCCATTCGAAGCTGTACGCCACTTCGCTATCTTATCGTCGTCTCGATCGTTCCGAGAATTGATCGGCATAACGACCAGATTTCAGCCGCGGCGGCTCATGATCACACCAGCCGACGTCGGCTGCAAATCTTTGTTAGCCAGCCCGTCGGCCGTAAGCCGAATCAGTATTTGACTCTTCGAAGAACGCATTTCGCCGCCGCGTTTCCGACCGCAGCACGAACCAGCGGTTTGAAGCGCTCCCAATCAAGCAGAATGATCCGCTCGTAGGAGCCCAGGCTCAATTGGCGCCCCTGCCTCTCAAGCAAGGATCCAAGGGTGGGGTTCGCGACGGCGGCCGAAACCGGCACGCTGTACCTTTCAATCGGCTGATCTGGCGCAATCA
>JANMSA010001064.1:0-7567 GCA_031388865.1 Acidobacteriota bacterium
TCGACTTGCCGTCCTCGCGCAGCAGCTTCTTCAGCGCATGGAACGTCTCGACACCCGCACGCAGCGCGTCGGGGAACGTGTCGAACCCATGCGGGACGAGCATCGCCTCCTGGAAGTCGAGGTTGTTGTCCGCGTGCGCGCCACCGTTGATGACGTTCATCAGCGGCACCGGCAGCGTGCACGTGAGCGTGCCGCCGAGGTAGCGGAACAGCGGCAGGCCGACGTCCTGCGCCGCAGCGCGAGCCGTGGCCAGCGAGACCCCTAGGATCGCGTTGGCGCCGAGGTTGCCCTTGTTCTCGGTGCCGTCGATCTGCTTCATCACCAGATCGATCATCACCTGCTCGCGGGCATCCATCCCCTCGATCTCCCTGGCGATGATGTCGACATTGTCGACAGCAGTGCTGACGCCTTTGCCAAGGAAGCGACGTTTATCGCCGTCGCGGAGCTCGAGCGCCTCACGGGAGCCCGTCGACGCGCCCGAGGGCACGGCCGCGCGTCCGAGGGCGCCGTTGTCCAGCAGACAATCGACTTCGATGGTGGGATTGCCGCGCGAGTCGAGGATCTCGCGCGCGAACAGCTCGGCGATCTTGAACATGGCCGCAGGATTGTACCGCTGGACTCTGCGCGGGCGAGGCGCCGAACACATGGCAGGCGCGCCGGCCGAGGTTCAGCCACTCATGCGGTGGGATGACAGCTGGCCCAGGGACTACTTCGGTCCAACGGCAGTCGGATTGCCACCCGACTTCCAGTCGCTCCAGCCACCCTTGAGTGCGAACACGTTCTTCACGCCGTGCGCGGTCAGCGCCGCGGCAGCCTGGCCCGACGACTGCTCGGCGCTGCAGGCGCAGTAGGTGATGACGGTTCTGCCGGGCGGCACTTCGTTGAAGCGCTTCACGATCTGGCTGCGGGGGATGCTCAGCGAGCCGCGGATATGACCGTAGGTGAACTGCTCGTTCGAGCGGACGTCGATGAAGGTCGCCTGGCCGCTCTTGAAGAGGCGGACTGCATCGGCCTGACTCATGCGGGCGAAGTTCGTCGCGGCGGAGGCTTTGGCGCCGGGCACGACGAGCGGCTTCTTCTGTCCTGCCGCGGGTTGCGTAGACGGCTGCACCTTCATTTGCGCGCTGGCGATGGCCCCGCTCAGCATGCACACCACCGCGATTGAGAACACTCTCTTCATGCACATCCTCCTGGGGTTAGTTCAGACCTTCGAAAAAGCGATCCATGCGCGGCACGAAGTAGCGCTTGCGATCGAGTGAGAAAGCGACCGCGACCGCTTCGCCGACGATCCGTCTCCGCTCGATGAATCCGATGAAGCGGCTATCGTTGCTGTTGTCGCGGTTGTCGCCTAGAACGAAGTAGTTTCCGTCCGGAACGGCGACAGGTCCGAAGGAGCGAACCGCCGGGATCTCCGGCGTGAGCATGACTTTATGGTTGTGTCCGTACAGGTCTTCGTCAGCGACGTAGGCAGGACCGTAATCATCGGAGCCCACGATCGCAATCGGCGATTGCTTCGCGATGCGGCCGTTGACGAAGAGCTGGTTGTCGCGCATCTCCACGTTGTCGCCCGGGACGGCCACGACTCGCTTGACGAGACGGGTGCCATCCACGGGGGAGAAGAGCACCACGATGTCGCCGCGGCTCGGATTTCCCCACTTGAAGATCGCAATCGTCGTAAACGGCACCTTCAGGTCGTAGGCGAGCTTATTCACCACGACCCGGTCGCCTTCCTGGATGGTCGGCTTCATCGAGCCTGTCGGTACGTCGTTCCAGTCGGCAAGCGCCGACCGCAGCGAGCTCACGATCAGGATCATGAGGACGAAGATGCGAATCTCTCGAAGGACCTTCTTCTTGTCGATGGGCATGGCTGAATACTCTACGCGTGCAGGCAAGGAACGTTTCGACCGGCGAATGTAGTCCCGAGGGGAGGGGCCGGAGAGGGACGAGGGGACGAGGGTGGAGGGCCGAGGGGAGAGGGCCGAGGGGAGAGGGGTGCCGGGTTGAGGGCGGCCTACCCCTCTTCCCTCGTCCCTCGGCTCTCTTCCTCAACAGTACGAGCGGGGAATCGCATACGTGGCCACCTGGGACGAACTGGAATCGACGTAGCCCCCGTTGCTCGCTGCTCGTGACGATCACTTCTGTTCCTTTCGCGATGGCGCGGCCGCAATCGCTGCGCGCGCCAGCGATGCGCCGGGTGCCGGCGTGGGTGAACACGATCTCTCCCGTGCCGTCGGTCTCGCGGATCGGCACGACCGTCCTGGCGATGACCCCGATCATGGAGAGCGTCTCGACCGAGTGAGGGTGCTTGGCCACCTTGAGCAGCGCGTCACTGAGCCGTCTGTCTTCGGCGAGCTCCTCTGAGGCCTCGATGAGCCAGAGATCGATCTTGTCGTCGAGCTCTGGTCGCGGCCGGGGACGCACCGCACGCTGATAGAGTGAATGGCCATGTCTCATCGAAGTTCCGTGCACGACTTGAAGAGTCTCGTGCGGTCGTTTCACTCGCTCATCGCCGTGGAGACGGTGGAGGAGGAGCGGGTCCGGGACATCGTCGCGGAGGTCGCCACGGATCTGGAGCAGCCGTTGTTCGAATGGTCAGTGACGACGGGATTCCGCCGAGGACATGGGCTGACTGTAGGCAACACGCATGAGGCGATGGCCGTTCTCAAGCACATCGAGGATATGCCTGGCGACGCGATCTATCTGCTGAAGGATTTCGCGCCCCACCTCAGCAAGCCGGAAGTCTGCCGGGCCCTGCGGGAGATCGCCGAGAAGATGACGCACACCAGGTCCGCGATCGTGATCTGCGGGGAGCCGCTCGAGCTACCGCGCGACCTGGAGTCGCTGGGGGTGCGGTTCCATCTCGAATTGCCGGACGAGCTGGAGCGGCGCGAGGCAGTGCGGCACGTGGTGGAGGCCATGAAGGCGCGACAGCCCGTTCTGGTCGACCTCTCCCGCGAAGACGTCCACCAGCTCGTCCAGGCGCTGGCGGGGCTCACGCTCCATCAGACGCGACGGGTCGTTGCCCAGGCGATCCTCGAGGACGGCAAGCTCTCTACGTTGGACGTGGCACGCGTGATTCGCCTCAAAGGCGAGATCATCGAGCAGGGCGGCATCCTTGAGTTCTTTCCCGCAGAGGAGAACACCTTCGAGCTGGGCGGATTCGCGCGGCTGAAAGGGTGGCTCGCGGAGGCACGGGTGGGGTTCGGCCCGGAGGCCCGCGCCATGAATCTCCGTCCGCCCAAGGGGGTCCTGTTGGTGGGCGTTCAGGGTTGCGGAAAGTCACTCGCTGCGAAGTTCATCGCCCGCGAGTGGCAACTCCCCTTGCTCAAGCTCGACGCCGGCCGGCTCTACGAAAAGTACGTGGGCCAGTCGGAGAAGAACTTTCGCCATGCGACCGAGCTTGCCGAGGCGATGGCGCCCGTGGTGCTATGGGTCGATGAGCTCGAGAAGGCCTTCGCATCCGGCACGTCGTCCGACGCAGACGGCGGCTTGTCCCAGCGCCTGTTCGCGTCCTTTTTAACCTGGCTGCAGGAGAAGGAAGAAGGCGTGTTCGTCGTCGGGGCCGCCAACGACCTGAACCGGATCCCGCCGGAACTGATGCGCAAGGGCCGCTTTGACGAGATCTTCTTCGTCGACCTTCCGACTCGCGCCGAGCGTGCCGGCATCTTCGCGATCCATCTTCGCTTCCGGAAGCAGGACCCGGCCGCTTTCGATCTGGAGGCACTCGCCGCAGCAAGTGAGGGATTCAGCGGTGCCGAGATCGAACAGGCCGTGGTGGCGGCGCTCTATCGCGCGCTGCACGCGAAGGGAGTGCTCACGACCGGGGGGGTCATCACCGCCCTCCGGGCGACCGTGCCGCTCTCGGTCTCGCGACGCGAGGACATCGGCCGTCTTCGCGCGGCCGCGGAAGGAAGGTTCACTCCGGTCGCGTAGCGATCAGGCGCGAGCGCGGCTAGTCTCTGCCGTACTGGAAGCAGGCGCCCGCGTCCAGCAGGGCGCCCTCGAGGTTGCAGCCGCTGGTGCCGGTGCTGTGCATCAACGCGTAGCCGATGAATTTCGTGGTCTCGTGCTTGGCGGCGGGCGGCTCCGGATAGCCGGCGACATAGAGGTCGTAGACCTTGTTGTCGAACGTCACGCGCACATATCCATCCGTGAACTCGACGCTGGCCTCGGGGCAGCGTGCGCTCATCGAGGAGATGGGCAGGTCCGAGGAGAGCAGAAATCCCTGATCGATCGCCTTGTCGTCGTTGGTATCGAGCAGGACAGCCACGCGGTTTGAGCCGATGTTCCTGACCACCGCCACGCCGTTCATCGTCTGCGGTTTGGTCGCGAACGCGCTGGTCGTGATCAGCAGGAGCAACACCGGGGCGAGAGTTTTCCGCATGATCACTATCCTACTCCGTCACGCGGACGACGACCAGCGTCAGGTCGTCCTCGAGCTCGCCTTCGCTCGAGGAAGTGGCTGCGTCGGCGAGCGTGCGCTGCAGTTCGGCAGCTCCCAGTTCGCGACTTCAGTAACGAAGGATCGAGATGAAACGTGCTCGCGCAGACATCGCAGCACAGTTTACGGCCCGCGAACGCGATGGGTTTCTCAATCGCGGGAGCCGCGCCGGTTCACGATGGACATGAACTCCTGACGCGTGCGCTCGTCATTGAGGAACGCGCCGCGGAGCACGTTCGTCTCCATGAACGACGACTCCTGCTCCACCCCGCGCATGACCATGCACAGGTGCACGCCGCCCATCCAGACGGCGATGCCGCGCGGCTCGAGAATCTTCGAGATCGTGTCTGCGACGTCGTGCGCAAGGTGCTCCTGCGACTGCAGCCGGCGCATATGCACTTCCACGATGCGCGGGATCTTCGAAGCGCCAATGATGGTCTTCTCCGGGATGTACCCGATGATGAATCGCCCGAAGAACGGCAGGATGTGATGGGCGCACAGCGTCTTGTACGTTCCCCCGATCACCACCAGGTTCTGGCAGTTCTCGTCCGCGGCCGAGCACGCCTTCTGAAAGAGTGTCGTCAGTTTCTTGACATCGGTGTAATCGTAGCCGCTGGTCATCGTGATCAGCGATTCGGCCCACCGTCGCGGCGTGTCAACGATGTTCTCGTCGTCCAGATTCGCATGCAGCAGGCGCAACGCTTCGCGCAGGTGGTGCTGTAGCTTCTCGCGATCGATCGAAGGGCGCGGACTGCTCAGAAGTCCACGCTCGTCGAGGAGCACGTCGAGTTCAGCAGAGGTAGCAACCTCGGTCGGCTTCATGAGCGCTACTTTACTCGCTGGCGCTCGCACATCGCGCGTGGTCGGTTGTCGGTTTCCACCGTCCGCACACCCGCTGCTCATCCAAATCCTCGTGAAAGCGTCCTTAGATCCGTGTTTGCATACCCGCGATTGACGACTGAATGGCCATTCATTCATACTGGCTCAAATCCTGTAACTCATCCCTTTGAAGGAGTAGCAGACATGGCCGAAGTCAAGACTCAGGGTGCTGTCGAGGCGATGGAGGTCGCCGAGGCCTCGCGTGAGACGGAGTGGGAAAAACCTTCGTTCGTCGGGGATCTCTTCCTCGGCAAGCTGAATCTGGACCTCATTCACCCCTTCCCCGAGCAGCCGGCTGAAGACAAGGCCGAGGCGGATGGCTTTCTGGCGAGGATGGAGAGGTTTCTCGCCGAGAACGTCGATGCGGACGAGATCGACCGCAAGGGCGAGTACGACTACGAGCTCTTCAAGGGCTTCAACGAGATGGGCGCCTGGGGAATGAAGATTCCCAAGGAGTACGGAGGCCTGGGCTTCAGCGCCACGAATTACAACCGCGCGATCGCCCTCGTCGCGACCTGGTGTGGATCGAGCGTTGCCTGGCTGTCCGCGCATCAGTCGATCGGTGTGCCGCAGCCGCTGAAGTTGTTCGGGACCGAGGAGCAGAAAAAGAAGTATTTGCCGCGCCTTGCCAAAGGAGCCATTTCGGCGTTTGCACTCACCGAGCCTGGTGTCGGTTCCGATCCCGCAAAGATGGAGACCAGAGCGGTACCCTCGCCCGACGGCAAGGGGTGGATCCTCAACGGCGAGAAGCTATGGTGCACGAATGGCCTGAAGGCTGAGGTCATCGTGGTCATGGCGCAGACCCCGACGAAAGTCGTGAAAGGGAAGGAGAAGAAGCAGATCTCCGCGTTCATCCTGGAGATGGACACGCCTGGCGTCGAGATCTCCCACCGCTGCCAGTTCATGGGTTTGCGCGGCATCGGCAATGTGCTGATCAATTTCAAAGACGTATTCATCCCCAAAGAGAATCTCCTCTGGGGCGAAGGCCTCGGCCTCAAGCTGGCGTTGATCACGCTCAACACTGGCCGCCTGACGATCCCCGCGGGCTGCGCGGCGGCTGCACGGCGCATGCTCGAGATCGCGCGGGAGTGGGCGGGCGAGCGAGTGCAGTGGGGTCTGCCGATTGCCAAGCACGAGGCAATCGCGTCGAAGATCGCGTGGATGGCGTCGCACACCTTCGCGATGGAAGCGATCGTGTGGCTGACGTCGGGGCTTGCGGATCAAGGGAAGGTCGACCTGCGTCTCGAGGCCGCGATGGCCAAGCTGTTCAACACGGAAGTCGCGTGGCAGTGCGTCGATCATCTCGTGCAGATTCGCGGGGGTCGCGGATATGAGACGGCCACTTCGCTGAAAGAGCGCGGAGAGAAAGCGGTGGGCGTCGAGCGGATCATGCGCGACATGCGCATCAACCGCATCTTCGAAGGGACCAGCGAGATTCAGCATTTGTTCATCGCTAGAGAAGCCGTCGATCCGCACATGAAACGCGGCTACAAGATCCTGCTTCCGGAGACGCCTACGGCAGAGAAGGTCTCAGCTGCGGCGAAGGCCGGCGCGTTCTACGCGACCTGGTATCCGTCGCGGTACATCGGCTGGAGCCGCTTCCCGAAACATGGCGAATTCGGCCGTCTGCAGACGCACGTCGGCTACCTGGAGCGTCAGTCCCGTCACCTTTCGCGCTCGATCTTCCACGCGATGGTGCGGTTCCAGGCGAAGCTCGAGCGCAAGCAGATGGTGCTCTTCCGTATCGTCGACATCGGCACCGACCTGTTCGCGATGTCCGCCGCGATCAGCTACGCAGCCATGCTCGACAAGAAGGGGAACGAGAACGCGATGGAGCTGGCGGATCTGTTCTGCCGCGAGGCCCGCACGCGCATCGATCAGAACTTCCGCACCCTCTTCGACAACCACGACGAGCTGGCGTACAAAGTCGTGCAGAAGATGATGAAAGGCGAGTACGAGTGGCTCGAGGGGGACCTCGTGCAACCCGTTGTTCCGACCGCGGAGCAGGTGGAAGAAGCGATCCGCAAACTCGCCTAGGACGGCACGGGCCAGGCGGTGGCCGCTGGAGGCGGCCCGTAGGGTAGCCGGTGGTGCGCGCGAAGCGAGCGACCACCGGCCCTACAACCGTGATGATGTCGACCCCGGCAGGGGTCGCGGAGGAACTGGCGATCCGCCTGTGGCCCTTTCTGCGTTGGTAGCTCGCCGCGCGAGATTTACGTCACAGCTCGCGGCCTGACTTCAGTGGCA
>JANMSA010001072.1:0-3236 GCA_031388865.1 Acidobacteriota bacterium
TTAACCCACGACGGTACGCGAGTGAGCGGGTCACTCCATATTGTCTACCGTACGAGCCGCCTCCAGCGGCTTCACGGCCGCTGCAGCTCCTCCAGCGGCTTACGCGGGCTGCGCGCCCACTGCTCGGCAGAACTCTTCGCCCAGAGCCAGAACCGGAGTGAGAGCGCCCGACTTTGTGGAGACCAGCACGCGTTCCACCGCCTCGACCGCGGACTTTGCCGTGAAGTCGTAGCCTTCCTCGACCGTGTGCGTCATCGTCACTTCCTGTCCGCGTGCGTTTGCCACGCGTCCCCACAGCTCGACGCGCGACCTGGCCCGCTCCGCGGCAGTGGGACCCTGATGCCGGTCCGCCACCATCTGCGCGATGGCCTGGGCCATGGGAAAACGGAGGAGCGGCATCACCGGCCGCAGAAAGCGCATCTGGCGAATGGCACTCTTCGGGTACGCCGAGTACACGCGGATGTTCGGGATGCCGGTGGTGCGGAAGGCGGTCGACACGTCGCCCCAGGGGATGGTCATCGTCCAGCGCTTCCCCGAGGGGAAGGGGATCTCGCGCGAGTCGAAGGCTTGGGGGACACGCTTGATGCGGCCGTTCTCTCGAATCGCGCCGCCCCAGCCTGCACCCTCCATCATCGTCTTCATCGTCCCGCGGCTGACTCCTCCGGCGATGGACGCGAAGGCAAGCCAGAGGTCCGTCGCGTCCGGCATCCGTTTGTGCAGGGCCGCAGCCATGGCGTCTGTGGGAACGACATCGAAGCCGACGCCGGGGAGGAGGATGATCCCGCGCTGCTTCGCTTCAGAGTCGCGCTTGAACACCGACTCGAAGACCGCGATCTCACCGGTGATGTCGAGGTAGTGGACGCCCGCCGCGAGGCATGCGTCGATCATCGCTTTGGAGGTGTGCATGAATGGGCCGGCGCAGTGCACGACCAGTTGAATGCCGCTCAGGTCCGGAGTGGCCATGTCGAACACACGGGAGGGGAGGTTCAGCTCGCGCGCCAGAGCCGTGGTCTTCGCGGCGTTCCGACCGGCCAGGATCGGCTGATGGCCGCGGCGGACCGCCTCGCGCGCAATCAGTTCTCCTGTGTAGCCGTAGGCGCCATAGATCATCCACATGACTGCAGCATAATGCGCCGCGCGTTCGATCGCCCGTACAATCGCCCGTACAATTGCCCGACATGGATTGCCCGAAATGCGGCGAAGATGCGGCGTTCGGCACGCTCGAGTGCGCGCGCTGCGGTGTGATCTTCGCGAAGGCGTCGCATACGCGGACGGCCCTCCCTCCGCCGTACGGCGTCGAACTGGAAGATCGCGTCAGCGACGGCCGCGTCGGCCCGGGCGAACTGAAGATCCTGGGCTTCGGCCTCGTTGCGGCAATCGTGGTTTATGCGGTTCCGTTCACCCGCCTTGTTTTCTCCGCGCTGGTGACGCTGTTTCATGAGTTCGGGCACGCGGTGGCAGGCTGGCTGTTCGGCCACGTGTCTTTGCCGGCGTTCGACTTTGTCTATGGTGGCGGCCTGACTCACCGCGGCCCGTTCCGGATGTCCATCGTCGTGGCGATCGCCTGTGGCTTTGCATATCTCGGATGGCTGTTTCGCGAGAACAGGAAGAGCGTGATGCTGATCGCGGCGATCGGCTTCGCCTGGCTTCTGATCGTGATCAGTCCCTGGCGTCGCGAGCTGGTGATGGCCGCGGCCGGCCATCTCTCGGAGTTCATCCTGGCCGGGGTCCTTTTCTACAAGGCTCTGGCGGGCGTCGGCTGGCGCAATCCGGACTTCGAGCGTCCCTTGGGCGCCTTCGTGGCCTTCTTCGTCCAGATCCACAGCACCCTTTTCGCCTGGCGGCTCGGACACGACGCGGAGTTTCTGGCGTGGTACCGCCAGGGCAAGGGGGGCGCGCTGATGAACGACCTGGAGAGCATCGCCCTCGACATTCAGATCCGGAGCGGCTACGCGCCGCAGATCGAAGGGGTGGCGAAGTGGCTGCTGCTGTTCTCCGTGCTGCCCACCGTGATCGCTCTGATCTGGTACTTCGAGCGTTCGCGCTGGCACCGTGTGCTGCGAGCCCTACGCACCGTCGACGCCTGACGCTTTCTCACTGTCGTCGATCCAGAGGAAGCTGTCCGGATGATCGGGGTCATACCGGACGGTGGTGGTACGCCCTGGCTGCAGGATGGCGCGTTCTTCCAGGCTGCAATCGCCGATGTCGCCCTCGTGGGCGACGCCCAGGCGATCCCGGTAGCGCACTTTGGCCACCCACACTCCGAAGGTCTCCCCCTTGACCGTGTGCTGTTCCTCGCGCAACTCCAGCACCTCGGCCGCGGCGAGCGTTCCGCGCGTCCGCAGTCCGATCTCTGCGCCGGCACCTGCGAACGCCCCGATGAAGAGAACGATGCCGAGGGCCAGGAAGACGCCTCCCGTCCACGCCCAACCGAAGGTGAGAAGCCCGAGACCCCCGACGGCAGCGACTGCCGCGATCTTGACGGTTACCGCGACTGGCTTTCCCACGATTGGATTATGCGCCCACCCGCTCAACAGGTTTCCGCTGAATGCCCGCCGAGTCCGGTGCTATTCTGACTCGCATGGTTGCAGAGTTTCGAGGTTTCCTCACCAAGACCAACGCGCTGGCGCTGGCCGTAGGAGTCATGATCGGCGCCGCGGTCGGGAGCGTGGTGACTGCCCTGACGGATGACGTGTTGATGCCGCTCGTGGGACTGGTTCTTCCGTCCGGTGACTGGCGCGCCGCGAAACTCGTGCTGCGAACGAGCACGGATGCAGCGGGCAAGACGACGGAAAGCGCCATCCTCTACGGGCACCTGGCCGGCGCGATCCTGAACTTTCTGATCGTCTCGATCGTACTGTTCCTCATTGT
The DNA here is from genome assembly GCA_031388865.1 of Acidobacteriota bacterium. Taxonomy (GTDB): domain Bacteria; phylum Acidobacteriota; class Thermoanaerobaculia; order Gp7-AA8; family Gp7-AA8; genus QHVT01. The sequence continues at coordinate 2,872 of JANMSA010001072.1, forward strand.
GAAAGTGCTCGTGCGACCGGTTGCGGTGGTCGAAGCTGAGCCCACCAGAAAATGTCCCGAGTGTCTGGAGATGATTCCCGCAGCGGCGCGCCGTTGCCGCGCGTGCACGGCGACCGTGTAGTCGCGTGAGTGCGCCGCCGTCTGCGGCGCGAGCTCGTCCACGCGAGTTCCTGATTCGGGATTGGTCAGCATCCGGTCATTCGTTTTTCTTCGGAGGACTGCCCCACCAGCGTTTGAACCGGGTCCACCGCGAGACTTTCTTCTTCTCCGGCTCCGGCTGTACCCGCGATACTGCTTCGTCTTTCTTCTCGCGACGCGGCCTGCGACCGACCTTGGTCACCTCGGCCTTCGGCGTCGCAGCGTCG
>JANMSA010001074.1:0-11837 GCA_031388865.1 Acidobacteriota bacterium
CGAGCCTCTCGAGGCTGGTAAAGCGCGTCTCGAGCAGGGTGACTCGCCGATCGAGCTCCGCTTACGAGAACTTGATCATGGCCTGTGTTTCCGCGAAGCCTCGCTTCATCTCTTCGCGGAGGTCAGCCGTTTCGCGGTCCAACCGTGAGCTCAGTTGTCCGAAGCCCTCGGCGACGAGTTGCACATCCCGGCGGATCGCCTCAGCCACGACGTCGAAATGGCGGCGCGTCTCCTTTGCGACTTCTCGAACATCCTGGCGCATTTCGCCGGCCACGACGTCGAAATGGCGGCGCGTCTCCTCCGCGACTTCTCGAACATCCTTGCGCGTTTCGCTGGCGCTCTCCTGGATCAGCCTGACCAGATTTGCTTCGTCCATCGTCGGCAGTTTACTCCGATCGGCAGAATGGCCGGGCGCCTCGCCCAGCCTTCCTGCCGGGGATGACCGCCAGCCTCAGATCGCGTGAAGCTCGCCGCGGTCGCCAAACGCGGACGTATCGGGATCCGACACGACAGGCAGACGGAAGGTGAACACCGATCCCCGATCGGGGCCCTCGCTGGTGGCGGTGATCTCCCCCCCGTGCTGCTCGACGAGATGTTTCACGATCGCCAGCCCGAGTCCGAGACCGCTGGTCGAAGAAGAGGGCTGGTCTGCGGTTCGGAAGCGTTCAAAAATGTGCGGAAGGAACTCGGCGGTGATTCCCTGCCCCGTGTCTTCGACCGAGATCGAGAAGCCATCGGCATCGCTGGAGAGCGTCACGTCGACGCGGCCGCCCCTGGGAGTGAACTTGATCGCGTTGGTGATCAGGTTCCACAGAACCTGCTGAAGACGGTGAGGGTCGGCGTCCGTCCGGCAGGATCCCGTGGGCATGTTCAGGCGCAAGTCGATGCTCCGCTCTGCGGCAACGGGCTTCATCGCCTCGACTGCCTGGCCAATCATTTCCAGGAGGTCGATCGGCTGCCGGTCGATCGAGAGCTTCCCGGCAGCGATGCGTGAGACATCGAGCAGGTCTTCGATCAGGCGCGCCTGGTTCTTGGTGCTTCGCTCGATGGAGTTGATGGCCAGTCGGAAAGTAGCAGCGTCGAGGTCGCCGTTGGCGAGGAGTCTGGTCCAGCCAAGGATGGCTGTCATGGGCGTGCGAAGTTCGTGGGAGATCGTCGCGAGGAACTCGTCCTTGGCCTTGGTCGCCGATTGAGCGGCTTCGTACAGGAGGACGTTCTGGCGGACCGCCTCTTGTTCGTGCTGCAGTGCGGCACGAAGCTCGATCTCCCGCATCGTCGAGATCGCGAGCGTGGTCAGGACCTCGACGTCGAACTCGCTCCAGGCTCGAGGCCTGGTGTCGATCGCGCAGAACGAACCGAGGACGTTGCCGCGCTGATCGATGAGGGGGATTCCGGCGTAGGCGATCACGCCCAGCGTCTTGATCGTCGGCACGTCCCGAAACCCCGGATAGAGCCGGGCATCGTCGATCAGCAGCGGACCATCGGACACCAGCGCGTAGTGGCAGAACGTGGGACCTTCCAGCTGCCGTTCGGACGCGAGGGTCTCAGGGAACCCGTAACAGCTCTTGTAGAAATCGCGACCGTCGTCCACCAGGGAAACGAATGCTGTCGGGATCCCGAGAAGCCTGACCGCGAGCTGAGTCAGCCGGTCGAAGCTCTCTTCGGCTGGTGTATCGAGTAGACCCGTCTCTCGAACAGCATCCAGCCGCGCTGGATCGCGGATCACATCGGCGGGGTAGCGGGGCTCCATCGATTTGTTTTCCTCAAGAGCGGCGGGCGAAACCCGCGATTCATTTCATGGACTGGAAGACGTACAGGCTTGCTCCGGCGAGGAAACCACCTCGGGACGGCGTGCCGATCGGAACAATGCGAACAATGCGCCCAATTCTCGCGAGCTGGCTCGCCCCCGGCCGGGCCGGCTTGGCCCCACGCAATCAGGCCGGCGCGAAGCAGCGAAGCAGGAGGTCGGGGGTGGGGGAATGTCTACTCCGCAATCGAGCCGTACCCAGGCACCAGGCCGCTGCGGGGGGTCGCGTCGTGCCGTAGCGCGAGAGACGGTCGAAGGCGACGTTGATCCGTTCACCCAGGCGACCGCTCCGGCGCCGGGTGCCAATCTTCGCGCTCAGTGCGAGCCGGCAGTCAGGTCCGCGTAGAGCTGGTCGCGCACGCCGCCGGCGTTCATCTCGCACATCGGGATCATTTCGCCCTTGTAGGGAAGGCGAAAGACACAGGCGGCCAGACGCGCGCGACCAACGTCCGTGGTCAGTTCATCCGGCGACATGAAGTGATGGCTCGTCAACGTGACACCGTCCACTCGTAAGCGCTTCAGCACGGCAGCATTGAACAGCAGCGGAAAGAACGTCGTACCGAGGGAGTCTTTGAGACGAGAGTCGAGCCACCGCCGCACGCGTCCGAAGAGCCAGCGCGGCTGCCGCATCAGGAGCCCTGCCCCGCGGGCGACCATCTCCAGCGGAAGGTCGTCGCGAAACGCAACTCCGCCGATCTCCTTGTCGAAGAACTCCTCCATGACCGAGACATCCTCGGCCTGGTCCCGGATGAACTGAATCAGCGCAGGTCGCGCTTCGCCCCGCTTCTGAACAGCAAGCAGCGGCACGAAACGGGTGCAATCGGGGTGTCCGAAGTGCATCGGTTCCGCGCCGTCGAGAGGCAGCCCGTACTCGTTCGTGGCCCTGGCCACTTCCGCCCACAGTTCGGTGGGCGTGACGCCGGAGAGATTCTTCCGCGTGCGGCCCACCTGCGCGAGCGGCTGGAAACTGATCAGCGAGAACACATCACGGTTGTCGATCGTCCAGCGGACGACGTCCGCGACGTGCGGAAGGTTTTCGCGAGTGATCGTCATCGTCGTCGCGGCACGAAGACGCAGGCCAGTCGACCTTTTCGCCTGCCGCAGAAGCGCCGCAAACTCATCGCGCAGCGGCATCAGCTCGAGCTCCGTTTCGGGACGGCGGTAGCCGTCCCGTCCGCGCTGTGTGATGTCGATGTGGATGGAGATCTCGGTGAGGTGTCCTTCCACCATCAGACGCTCCAGGAGGCCTGGCTGACGGCGAAGGTTGTCGCCATGCGTCATCACCATCGGAACGATGCCGATCGAGCGGGCGTAGCGCAGGACTTCGATCAACTCGGCCGCCGGACGAAGGGTGACCTCGCCATCCGTGATCTGGACGTTGCTCTTGGGGCCGAGGTGCGAGCGAAGAGTGTCGAGCTGCGCGAGGACGGCGTCGAGCGCCATTGGCGGGATCTGGTTCGCCTCGCTGCCGAGATAGCAGCCGGTGCACGAGAAGTCGCACTTCGGCTGGATGCCGGCGGTCGCGCCGCAGCCGGTCGCTTTGCGCCCGAGCCCCTGCCCCGGGATGCGCACCCCGTTGTCGAGCGTCGCCCACTTCTCGGCGAGCAACTTCCGCTTCTCCGTGGTGACGGGATCGCGGAAGAGCGAGAACACACGCGCAAGCGATCGAGGCTGTCCAATCATCGCAGTTTCATTGTAGGCGGCGATGTCGTCGCGACTCAATCAGGCGTAGAAAATCTCAACGATCCAGATCAGCTCGGATGCGGCCGTTCTGTAGTCCTTATCCTTCGTCTGGTGCCGGCTGAAAACACGTCACGGACCCAGGGGGGACCCGTATTTGCGAAGCTGTCCTCGCGGGCAGACGACCCGGTCATGGCGCGCCAATCGATGCGGCGATTTCTTGTAACCAATGGCCGCATGGCGAATCCAATAGGTACGAGGAAGCGGGTCGGTCTGCCGCTGATGCATACGTAAGGAGGACACATGACTGGACGCCTGGTTGTCTCAGTAGCGACGATTGCCGCCGCGGTAGCGACCGCTCATCTTTCCCTGGCCGCTCCCAAGCCTGTTCCCGCCGTGTCGAAAACGTCCGCCGCGAGCTCATCGGGGCAGAAGTTCAAGAAGCCGTCGCAGGCTCAGCTGAAAAAGATGCTCACGCCGCTGCAGTATGACGTGACGCAGAAGGAAGGAACGGAGCGTCCTTTCGCCAATGAGTACGACAGCAACAAGAAAGCAGGGATCTACGTCGATATCGTCTCGGGTGAGCCGCTTTTCACCTCGCTGGACAAGTACGACTCCGGGACGGGCTGGCCGAGCTTCAAGCGCCCTATCAGCAATTCCAGCGTGACTACGAAACAGGATTACGGTGTTTTCGGCGTGCGCACGGAAGTGCGCTCCCGTCTTGCAGATTCCCACCTCGGGCATGTTTTCGATGACGGACCGCCTCCGGCCGGTCTCCGCTACTGCATGAACTCCGCGGCCATGCGCTTCGTGCCTGTCGAACGATTGCAGCAGGAGGGGTACGGCACCTACCTTCCGCTCTTCGGGAAGAAGCGGTGAGTACTGCCATGAATCGCTTGCGATCTTCTCTTCTGTTTCTGGCGATGCTAACCGTCCTCGGCACCGCGCTCGTGGCGGAGTCGGCGCCGGCGAAACCAGCGAGAGCCGTTGCTACATTCGCGGGAGGTTGCTTCTGGTGCATGGAGCCGCCGTTCGACAAGGTCAAAGGCGTGATCTCGACGACCTCCGGTTACATCGGTGGCAGGGTCGACCGCCCTACGTACGAGCAGGTTTCCGCGGGAGGCACCGGGCACGCGGAGGCGGTGCAGGTTCTTTATGACCCGAGCAAGGTAACGTACGCGAAGCTGCTCGACATTTTCTGGCGCAACATCGACCCCGTTGCCATCGATCGTCAGTTCTGCGACAGCGGCGATCAATACAGGTCGGCGATCTTCGTTCACGGGAACGACCAGAAGGAGCTCGCTGATCGCTCGAAAGCTGCGATCGAACGGTCCGGCCGCTTCACGCAGAGGATCGCCACGCAGGTTGTTGCCGCCGGAAAGTTCTATCCAGCGGAGCGCGATCATCAGGACTACTACAAGAAGAATCCAGTGCGCTACAAGTTCTACCGGTATCAGTGCGGTCGCGACGCGCGTCTGGAAGAGGTCTGGGGAAAGGCAGCGCGCTGATTCATGCGTCAAACGGCGGTGTCATCCGCCAGCAGCGCCTCGACGACATTCCGCGCAGAGTACGTCGATTGCCCCGGCGGGAGGAATCGCGCGATGCCGGCCAGGTCGTCTCCCGCCGTGATGAAGGCTGGCTCGACGTATCCACCGTTGCGTATCTGGCCCATGCCGATGTTCGAGAGCAGTGCATTGCAGAGACACTTTCGCCCCGCCGTACTCGCTGAGTCACCTTCTTTACTGACGTAGGCATCGATCGGCTCCGCTGGACAGCGATAGGCGATCGATCCATGAGATGTCCGGTACGCCTCCCGGAGAAATCCGAGGTCGCAAAGGCGGTTGCGCTGCAGATAGACACGGTCGTCGGATAATGTGTTCTCGAGCATCGCCACCTTGAAGGGGAACGATGTCGGTGAGGCGCGCGGATCGGTGAAGACGGTGGCGGTCCCCGATGCCGATTTCTGCAGAAGAGCTTCGCGGTACTCCTGCTTCAGTCCCGATTCTTCACAAAAGGCGAAAGCGGTTCCGACCTGGATTCCGGTAGCGCCTGCGCGGAGAGCGGCTTGCAGCCTCTGCGGCGTCGCCTGGAGCCCGGCAAGCCAGAAGGGGAGGCCGAGGTCGCGGATCTTTTCGAGATCGACGAGATCCTTCTCTCCGTAGACAGGCTGACCGGCGTCGTCGAGTTGCAGCTTGCCTCGGGGAGGTGCGTTATGACCGCCGGCGTCCGGGCCTTCGATGATGAAGCCATCGACGCGACCGGTGGAACGGCGAATCATTGTGGTCGCCAGAACGTTTGAAGCGACGATCGCCAGGAATTCCGGTCGCCGAAGCGGCGGCAGGTCCGGAGCGTAGTCACGCGGATCGAAGTGCAACGTGGGAGTCTCGCCCGATTGCGCGCCGCTGACGGTGACCTCGTACGTCGCGGGCTGGTGAGTCGCGAATCGATCGAGCACGCCCGGGATGCGGGTAGCGATGCCTGCTCCAACCAGGACGAACCCCACGCCAGCGAGCATGGCCCCGTAAATCGACGGCAGATGCGGGAGCTGAATCTTCTCGAGGTAGTTGATTCCCACGGGGGACTCGTGCCCTTCGCGGGCGAGGAAGACTTCGACGAAGTTCCCTACGATGCACAACTCCGTCAACAGGCGCGCTTCTCCGAGGCTGTGCATCGGGACCGTTCGGTAAGGAGTGTGGGCCGGCTTGCCGCCAGGCACGAAGTACCGCTGCAGCACTCGATCCGCAATGGAGCTCACCGGGAACTGATCGAGTGCCCGCCGGATGCTTCCGTCTCCATCACCGTCCTGGAGGCGCCGGGCGAGAACGACATCGAGCCCGACGCCCGAGACGACGCCGAGCTGTCCAAGGGAAGACACAGCTCTAGCGAGGCGCCAGGAGGAGACCCCGGCCCCCATCCCACCTTGAATGATCGTTGGTTTGCTGGACATGAGGTGTGATGATGAGACCACTGGCGTCAACTTGCTGGCACGTACATCACACGTGCATGTGATCGGCTTTCCTGGCGGGCCTCGACGGACGTTGCATTGGAGGCGTGGTTCTGGTCGCGGCGCGCGAGGGTTGACCAGCGAAGGGCACGGTTCTCACGCCGGAGGCGTGGTGGCAAATAGCCGGTGGTTCCGCGCGAAGCGCGGTACCACCGGTTGAAGGAGTCTTCCGTCGAGCGCCCCGGCAGGGCGCTGGATCGCCGCTAGTGTCCGCAGCCGGACATGCCGCAGCCTTCCGCGGATGCCGCGGGCTGACCCGGGAGATCTTCCAGCGCGACCGCGCGCGGAAAGTAAATATTGTTCTCGACGTGAATGTGCTCGTGCGTGCGCTGCTCGAGTTCCGGGAGCCGGCGATACAGCTCGCGGTAGCTGAAGCACGCATCCTCGGGCGGGGTGTAATCGCTGGTGACCTCGCGCAACTGGCGAAGGAGATCGCCCACGCGATCGTGCTCGATCATCATCATGCGCACGGGGTTTTTGACGGTGCCGAAGAAGGGCGTCGGGGCAGTACGGCGGCCGCTCGCGGCCTCCTCCATCTGATCGACGTAGGGGAAGAGCACCTGCTCTTCCTTCAGCATGTGCGGCAGCATGTCCGCGGTCAGCGCTCGAATCAGGGAGAGCACTTCAGCGAGCTCCGGCCGCCGTGCGCCGTGCACCGTGAGCACCTTTTCGGCGAGAGGGTCGAGCGTCTGCAGCTCATCCCGGGTGTAGGCGTGATAGGTGGAGACGATGCGTGCCGCGATCGCGGTCAGGGTGCCAGACTGCCACTCACTGTCTGAGGTTTCCGGCACGGTCGAGAGCGTTTCGAGCGCTGCCATGAAAGCGTCGACCGTTTTTCCGGCGTGGGAGCACGCCTCCGCCAGGGGCGTCAGCCCGCCGCAGCAGTAGTCGATCTTCCAGGCCTCGAAGATCCTGATCGAGTCCGGCATTTCAACCGCCAGTTCCCCAACTGTTTTTTCGCTGATTGACATTGTTGCAATCATGAGAGTTCCTCCAGATGGCATTCATGGTCGCGGAAACCAGAAGGTTCCGACATGACCGAAGTCATACGAGCCTGCAGATCGTTCGCTCGGTATTTCTCCGCCCCTCCCCCCGCGGAAAGCTCGACGTTCCGGGCCTTGCCGTGACCGAATCCGTGACCCGTGTCACGCCTCCTTGTGACTGGCCCTGTTTCCACGCAAGGTCGCGACCGATAGAGTGATGTTGCCTTGGAGGCCCCATGACCGTGGTCGTTCCCTACCCTGCCCATCTTGCGGCTGACGTCATTCTCCGCACCGGGCGTACTCTGCACATCCGACCTGTGCGTCCCGACGACGCCGTCAGGATGCGAGCGTTCTTCGAGGGACTGTCGAACGATGCGCTCCATTCGCGATTCTTTGATCTGCGCAGGCCCGAGAGCGCGATGGCGAGTGCTCCGGTGGACATCGACTACGACACCGTGTTTGGCCTGGTCGGAGATGAGGCGGGGGAGATCGTCGCTGTTGCGCACTACTTCCGCTCGAGACGCCATCCCGAATCGGCGGAGGTAGCCTTCACGATTGCCGACCGTCAGCAGCGTTGCGGCATTGGAACCCGTCTCCTCGAACGTCTGGCCGATGTCGCGCGCGCGCATGGAATTCAGCGGTTTGAGGCTGAGACGCTGACCGGCAATCAGCAGATGCTCGACGTGTTCGCGTCTTCCGGATTCGAGCTGAAGGTCGGATCGCAGGAAGGGGTTGTGCACGTCTCGCTGTCTCTCGGAGAGACCGCGCGTTTTACCGAGCTGGCAGCCGCGCGCGCGCAAACGGCTGCGTCCGCGTCCATGAAGCCGATCTTCGCTCCGCGCTCCATCGCCGTCATCGGCGCCAGCCGCCGTCGCGGGAACCTCGGCGCGGAGATCCTGCATCATCTGCAGGCGGGCAGTTTTCACGGAGAGCTCTACGCAGTCAATCCGAGTGCCCTCGAGATCGACGGCGTGCGCTGTTCTGCGTCATTGCGAGACATCGAGGGGCCCGTCGAGCTGGCGATCATCGCCGTTCCCGCGCCGCTGGTCGAGGCAGCGATCGACGACTGCGTGGCGAAGCACGTTCTGGCCGTCATCGTGATCTCGGCCGGCTTCGGTGAGACCGGACCGGAGGGTCGCGTCATGGAGCATCGCCTCGTGGAGAAGGTGCGGGCCGCCGGCATGCGCATGGTCGGTCCGAACTGCATGGGCGTGATCAACACCGATCCAGCGGTGAGCATGCAGGCGACGTTTGCGTCCCTGAACCCCTTGCGCGGGAACATCGCCATGTCCAGTCAGAGCGGCGCGATCGGCCTGGCAGTCCTCGACTATGCGAGCACTCTGAACCTCGGCTTCTCGTCATTCATCTCGGTCGGAAACAAGGCCGATGTCTCCGGCAACGACGTCCTCCAGTACTGGGCCGAGGATCCGGCAACCGATGTCATCCTCCTGTACCTGGAGAGCTTCGGAAACCCGCGCAAGTTCGCGGAGATCGCACGCAGGGTCAGCCGCCGCAAGCCGATCATCGCCGTCAAGGCGGGTCGCTCGTCCGCCGGTGCGCGCGCTGCGCAGTCGCACACAGGAGCGCTGGCTTCATCGGACGCGATCGCCGCGGATCTCTTCCGGCAGGCGGGGATCATCCGCACATCGACGCTGGAGGAAATGTTCGACGTGGCTTCCCTGCTCGCGCAGCAGCCATTGCCGGCCGGTCATCGCGTAGGAATCGTGACCAATGCAGGAGGAGCCGGCATCCTCGCCGCCGACGCGTGCGAGGCTGGCGGCCTCGAGCTCCCTGCGCCTCTCCCCGAGACCATGGCGAAGTTGCGGACCTTCCTTCCGGCCGCTGCGAGCGTGGAGAACCCGGTAGACATGATTGCCTCCGCCTCGGCTGACCAGTATCGCCAGGCCATCCGGGTCATGATGGAAGACGATTCCTTCGACTCGGTGCTGGTGATCTACATCCCTGTACTCCCGACCGATGCCGATGCTGTGGGCGCCGTGATTCGTGAGGCAGGAGACGAGGCGAACGGGAAAACGATCCTGGCCACGTACATGGGAGCGCACCACACGCCACAGGTTCTGTCGCCGGTTCCCGCGTTCGCGTTCCCTGAACGTGCCGCTGCAGCACTCGCGCGGGCGGTGACGTATGCCGAGTGGCGTCGCCGGCCGGATGCCGCGATTCCGCACTTCGACGATCTTGCGGCCGGCGACGCCAGGACTGTGATCGACAGCAAGGTGGCTCAGGGTGGGGGATGGCTGGACCCTATGGAAGTGGCCAGGCTTCTTGCGGCCGTGAAGATCGGAGTTCCACAGGCCGAGCAGGTGGCGACTGCCGAGGAGGCGATGGAAGCGGCCATCCGGATCGGCTGCCCCGTTGCCTTGAAGGCGCTCGGGTCGACACTGTTGCACAAGACTGAGTCCGGGGCCGTGGTCCTGAACCTCACCAGCGAGTGGGCCGTCCGCGAGGCGTTCGACGGCCTGCAGCAGCGGCTCGGAGACGCGATGACGGGCGCACTCGTGCAGCAGATGGTGAGCGGCGGAGTGGAAGCGATGATCGGAGCGACGGAGCAGCCGACGTTCGGTCACGTCCTCGCCTATGGAGCCGGCGGCACTCTGGTCGAGCTTCTTGGTGATGTTTCCTTCAGGCTGCGACCACTGACGGATTCCGAGGCGGACGCGATGGTCGAGGAGGTACGCTTCACGAAGCTGCTCCGCGGCTTCCGTGGTGCTCCGCCAGCGGATGTCGCCGCGGTCAAGGACGCGCTTCTCCGCCTGTCGGCATTGCTCGAAATCTGTCCCGAGATCGTCGAGGCCGACATCAACCCGCTGAAGGTGTTTCAGGAAGGGGTGGTCGCGCTCGACGCGCGCATACGCGTCGAGCCGATCGTGCTCCCGCCAGTGTCCAGGCGGATCAGCTACTGACTGCCGAATCCCGCCGATAGGCTCAGACCCCATGAGCGGCCGATGGGGTCTGACCTCATCAGACCCCCTGCGCCACCTGGCGCAGGGCCTCGAGGCGCACGATCGCAAATCCGTTTTTCTCTGTGAGCACGAGGTCGTCTTTCTGCCAGCGGCTCATGAGGCGAATCGCGGTCTCGAGCGTCGTTCCGATCAGGTCGGCGATCTCCTGCCTGGAGAGCGCCAGCGGAACGAAAACCGCATTTTCGCGCGGAGTGCCCATGCGTTCAGCGAGAGTGAGGAAGAGCCGGGCGGCGCGGGCCTCCGCGGAGCCGGTCATGTCCGCCGCCCGTTTGTTGACCATCATCAGGCGCATCGTCAGTCCGGCCAGGAGTTGACGGGTCATGGCTGGGCGTTGCTCGAGCAACTGGAAGAAATCGTGTTCGGGGATGGACACGATTCCGGACGGTTCGATGGCAACGGCGGTCGCCGGAAAGCTTCCCCGCTGAAAGGCCGCCACGGCGCCGACCGGCTCACCCGGACCGAGCAGCTCGATGATGACGTCGCGCGTGCCGGCAGCTTTGACGATCTTCACGCGACCGGCGTAGAGGAAGTGGATGCGATCGGCCTGCTGCCCCTCGGAGAAGATGATCTCCCCACGCTCGTATCCCTGCATGCGACAGAGGGGCTCGATGGCGAGGCGATCTTCCGCCTTCAGCGTCGATAGGAGAGGGATCGCGTCGAACGGAACGCGTGGCTGAATCGGCAAGGTTCCGCGATTATGGCATGCGCATGAAGGGGCCAGGGGTGGCGGACTCTGCGCCCGCGCAAGGGGACGTGGTGAAGGGTCTCCCCTCCACGCTCGCCCGCTGCCGAGCAGAAATCATCCCCGCCGCGGGCGTCGCCGAAGTTCGGCGGCGATGGAAACGTGCTTGGTCAACCGCGTGCCGATGCTTTGACAGACCGCGTCGCAGAGGTCGATCACGGTGGGGTCGGCGATTGAGTAGTAAACGTTGTTGCCGTCCTGCCTGCGGCCCACCAGGCCTGAGTCCTGGAGGATCCGGAGGTGCTTGGAGATGTTCGGCTGGGTCGAGCCGACACTGAGGACGAGCTCGGTCACGTTCCGTTCGCCGCTCTGCAGCACCTGCAGGATGAGGATGCGGACCGGCTCTCCCAGCGTGCGGAAACGCGCCGCAACGAGCTCGACGGCTTGGGGGGATAGCGGTTCGTGCCCTCGTCTCTTCCCTGGCATGGACAACATCTTACGCACTCCCGCGCACTTGGTGGTGTGCGCTTCGTCACTTGCCTATATGACCATATGAGCATATGGTGGCTACTAGCAAAGGAGCTGCACATGAATGTTGAGCGTTCTCTCCGCCTCATCGCCGGCCTCGTCGTTCTGATCTCACTGGCCCTCGGCTACTGGGTCAGTGCGTGGTTTTTCCTGCTGACCGCCTTCGTCGGCC
>JANMSA010001116.1:0-4943 GCA_031388865.1 Acidobacteriota bacterium
CCCCCAAGACACCGAATATGATACTCAGCGCGCCGACGAGAACGTATCGGGAGAACTGATGTCCATGACTGCTGAACAACGCCAGGTCGACCTGGTCGACCGGCTGGCGGCGGAGGCTCGTCGCCGCGTCCCGTCCGACCAGGCGGAGAGCGTCGAGCACTTCGTGCGCCGCTACTTCGCGCACGTTGCGCCGGAGGACGTGATCTACACCTCAGCCGAGACGCTCCTCGGCGCGGCACTTTCCCTCTGGGAGTTCGGCGCGCAACGCGTTCCCGGCAAGCCCAAAGTGCGTCTCTACAACCCGAGCGCCGAGAAGAACGGCTGGGGCCTCGAGCATACGATCATCGAGATCGTCAACGACGACATGCCGTTCCTGGTCGACTCGGTCAGCGCCGAGATCCAGCGCCGCGATCGGAAGATTCACCTGCTCCTGCATCCTGTCATCCGGACCGTCCGCGACGCGAGCGGACGCCGCCTCGAGATCACCAGCACGCTGCACGCACCAGCGGATGCCGTCGTCGAGTCGTACATGCACGTCGAGATCGACCAGGAGACCGAGCCCGCGGAGCTCGAGTCCGTCCGCGCGTCCCTCGAAAACATCCTCCACCATGTCCGTCTCGCAGTGCAGGACTGGCGGGCCATGCGCGCGCGGCTCAACGAAGACACCGGAGAGCTCGACACCGTGAAGCTGCCGATGCCCGGCGAGGAGGTGGCGGAGGCGAAGGAGTTTCTTCGCTGGCTCGATGACGGAAACTTCATCTTCCTCGGACATCGCCGCTACGCCTTCACCACGCGGGAAGGTCAGGACTATCTCGAGCCTCAGCCGGAGACGGGTCTGGGCATCCTCCGCGATGTTCGAGATGAGTCGCGAAGCCGCGGCAACCAGGCCTTGTCCGCCGACTTCAGCGCGTACGCGCGAAAAAAAGACCTGATCATCATCACCAAGGCCAACAGCCGCAGCCTGATTCACAAGCCGGTACCGATGGACCGGGTCGGCATCAAGCGCTACGACGACCGCGGAAACCTGATCTTCGAGGACCGCTTTCTCGGTCTCTTCACATCGGCTGCTTACAGCCGCAGCGTCTTCGACATTCCGATGCTGCGCCTCAAGGCAAAGCGCGTCATCGATCGAGCCGGGCTGGATCCCCACTCGCACAATGGAAAGGCGCTGGTCGATATCCTGGAGACCTTCCCGCGAGACGAGTTCTTCCAGATCACCGATGACGATCTGTTCGACATCGCGCGTGGAATCCTGCTGCTGCAGGAGCGTCAGCGCGTCGCCCTGTTTACGCGAACGGACGTCTTCGAGCGCTTCATCTCCTGCTACATCTTCGTGCCGCGCGATCGCTACACCCCTGAGTTCAAGGAACGGGCGAAGGTGGTTCTGGAAGAGGCGTTCCGCGGGCGTGACACACAGGTCTACGATCGGATCACCACCTCGGCGCTCGCGCGCGGCCTGTTCGTGGTGCGCACCGTTCCTGGCAAGATCCCGGAAGTCGACATCCGGCGTCTGGAGGCGCAGATCGGGGAGGTCGCGCGCACCTGGAGCGACCGTCTTCTGGACACGCTCATCATCAAGCAGGGTGAGGAAGTAGGGATCGATCTCCATCATCGCTACAAGAGAGCGTTTCCGCTGGCCTACGCCGAGCGCTTCACCTCCGAGGCCGCGCTGTATGACGTGGGGCACGTCGAGCATGTGCTGGCGACTGGAAAGCTGGTCGTCGACCTCTACCGGCATCGCTCGGATGAGCGCCAGTTTCACTGCAAGATCATCCATAGCGGCCCGCCCGTCCCACTCTCCGAGATCATGCCGCGGCTGGAGAACATGGGGCTGAAGGTGCTGGCCGAAGTGCCGTATGAAGTGCGGCCGGTCGGTTCGCGCGAGCCGGTGCGCATCCGCGACTTCAGCCTCTCGGACGAGGGGATGCAGGACGACCTCACGCCGGTCAAAGAGAAGTTTCAGGAGGCATTCATCCGCGTCTGGGCGAAGCAGGCGGAGAACGACGGGTTCAACCGCCTGATCCTGGGCGCCGAGCTGGACTGGCACGAGGTGGTCGTGCTGCGGGCTTATGCGAAGTACCTGCGACAGATCGGCGTGACCTTCAGCGAGACTCTGATCCAGGAGACGCTGGCGAAGCATCCCGCCATCACCCGGTCCATTCTTCAGCTGTTCAAGAACCACTTCGACCCTGCCATCGGCGATGTGGGCTTGGGACGCAAAGGCGCTGCGCTGGGGATTCGGGCGCAGATCGAGGATGCGCTCGACGAGGTGCGCAATCCGGATGAGGACCGCATTCTCCGGTTGTACGTCAGCGTCATCGAGGCCACGCTCCGGACGAACTACTTCCAGAGCGATGCGGACGGCAAGCGGAAGCTCTACGTGTCGTTCAAGATCGAGTCCGCGGCTGTGCCCGACCTGCCGCTCCCGCGTCCGCTGTACGAGATCTTCGTGTATGCGCCGTGGATGGAGGGCGTCCACCTGCGCGGAGGCAAGGTCGCGCGCGGTGGCATCCGCTGGTCAGATCGCCGCGAAGACTTCCGTACCGAGATTCTCGGCTTGATGAAAGCGCAGATGGTCAAGAACGTGGTCATCGTACCGGTCGGATCCAAGGGCGGCTTTGTTGTGAAGAATCCCTCTCCGGACCGCGCGACCTTCCAGCAGGAGGGGATCGAGTCCTACAAGACGCTGCTGCGCGGCATGCTCGACATCACCGACAACCTGCGCGATGGCGTCGTGCCGCCGCGCGACGTCGTGCGCCGTGACGGTGACGATTCGTATCTCGTCGTGGCTGCTGACAAAGGAACGGCGACGTTCTCCGATATCGCGAACGCAGTCTCAGCGGACTACGGCCACTGGCTGGGCGACTCGTTCGCCTCTGGTGGTTCCGCGGGCTACGACCACAAGGGCATGGGCATCACCGCCCGCGGGGGGTGGGAGGCGGTCAAGCGCCACTTCCGCGAGCTGGGCGTCGACACGCAGAGCGAGGACTTCACGGTCGTTGGCGTGGGCGACATGTCTGGTGACGTGTTCGGTAACGCGCTGCTGCTCTCTCCGCACATCCGCCTTCTGGCGGCGTTCAACCACTCGCACATCTTCGTGGATCCGGATGCAGATGCGGCGCGCAGCTTCGACGAGCGCCGGCGCATGTTCGATGACCGTCTGAACTGGAACGGCTACAACACCGGGCTGCTGTCGCCTGGCGGCGCGGTCTTCGATCGAAGCGCGAAGAGCATCACCGTGTCCGATGAAGTGCAGCAACTGTTCGAGCTGCCACGAAAGGTGGTCACTCCGGCGGAACTGATGCGTGCAATTCTGCTCGCGCGCGCGGATCTGCTCTGGCTCGGCGGGATCGGAACCTACGTGAAGTCCGCGCAGGAGGATCAGGCTGCGGCGCGCGATCGCGCGAATGATGCGATTCGCGTGAACGGCGACGAGCTGCGCGTCAAGGTCGTCGGAGAAGGCGCAAACCTCGGCTTCACGCAGCGCGGACGGATCGACTACGCGCTGGCCGGGGGCATGAACAACACGGACGCGATCGACAACTCCGCTGGTGTCGATACGTCCGATCACGAAGTGAACATCAAGATCGCCCTCTACGACGCCCTCGATCGCGGAGAGGTGGCGAGCATCGAAGAGCGCAACGGAATCCTCGCGGAGATGACCGACGGTGTGGCGCGCCTGGTCTTGCGCGACAACTACGAGCAGACCCAGGCCATCTCCATCAATCACACGCTCGGAGAGCCGATCCTGGACGGGCAGGCGCGCTTCATGCGCGGGCTCGAGAAAGCGGGCAAGCTCGACCGCGCAATCGAGGGATTGCCGGACGACGAGACGATCGCCGAGCGCCACGCGCAGGGACGCGGCCTCACTCGTCCGGAGATCGCTGTCCTGCTCGCCTACGCGAAGATGGTCCTGTACGAGGACCTGCTCAAGTCGAACCTGCCCGACGACCCGCAGCTCGTCGACGATCTGGTCCTGTATTTCCCGGACGAGCTGCGCGGCCGGCATCGCGCTGCAATCGACCGGCACCGCCTGCGCCGGGAGATCATCGCCACGGTCCTGACGAACGCGATGATCAATCGCGTGCGTCCCACCTTCGTCTGGCAGACGTGCGACGACACGAACAAGCCACCCGCCGACATTGCGCGCGCGTTCATCGTCATGCGCGACGCCTTCGACCTGCGCACCGTCTGGCGCGACATCGAGGCCCTCGACAACAAGCTTCCGGCGTCCGTGCAGACAGAGATGATGATCGCTGTGGTCAGGCTCCTGGAGCGCGCCATCCTCTGGCTGCTGCGCAGTGTGTACGAAAAGCTCGACGTGGCTGCATTGACGAACGAGTTCAAGCCGCGCATCGCGGCGATCCAGAACCACCTGGTCGAGATCCTTCCCGCGTCCATGCTTGGAACGGTTAGCGTCCGGCAGGCGGAGCTGATGGAGGACGGGATCCCGGAAGAACTGGCCAGGCGCGTGGCCAGCCTGGACGTGATGAGCTCCGCGATGGACATCATCCGCATCTCCCGCACGGACGCATCGCATGGAGTCGACGAAGTCGCGCGCGTCTACTTCGGCGTCGGCTCACGCTTCGGCCTGGACCGTCTGCGCCATGCCACCAACGGCGTCGCTGCGGAGACCCCCTGGCAGAAGACGGCGCTGCAGGCCCTCGTCGATGACCTCTTCAACTACCAGAGCATTCTCGCCTCACGCGTGATTCGGGAGGCGAACGGCGCCGGCGGTGATCCCGTCGAAACGTGGCTCGCTCAACGCGCGCGCCTCGTGGAGCGCGTCGATCAGATCCTGCACGATTTCCGTGCATCGGCCACGGTGGATCTGGCGATGCTGACGGTAGCATCGCGCCAGTTCCGGGTGCTCGTGGAGAGTTGAGACGACCACCATGTTGCTGGTTTGCTAACGCGGCTTCGCCTCAGATCGACGAGAAGTA
>JANMSA010000031.1:0-5229 GCA_031388865.1 Acidobacteriota bacterium
CTTGTTGTCAGTTCTCAGTTGTCGGTTGTCTGCGACGGGACGCTCAGACTTCAGCCGCCGTAGGAGGCACCAGACGTCAGCACGCGGCTTTCATCGGATGGTCGCGAAGCCTGGCCTATGAGGCGGAAATCTCAGACAACCGACAACTGACAACTGACAACGGGGTGCTCATACGGTTTCCTGCGAGCTGACCGCTGCGAGCTGCGAGCTGATGGCGTCGTCCTTCTCGCGCCATAGCTGCTCGACCCAGGCCTTGAAGCGTTCGCGCGCGGGGCCAGCCTCGGTGATGGCGGCGTTGAGGAACTCCGCCGGTACCGGGATGCGCCGGCAGCGAACGCTGATCCACTCGACGCGGTTCGTCGCGAAATCCCAGATGGTCACGTCGCGACGGGGATACACGATGGTCACGTCGAGAATGGCATCGAGTTGCTCGCCGAGGGAGGCGAGGACGAAGCCGATGCCGCCGGGGCGGGGGCGGAGGAGATGGCGGTACGGCGACTGCTGCTCTTCATGCTTGTCCCGCGTGAACCGCGTCCCCTCTACGAAGTTGAGAATCGAGACAGGCTGGTGCCGGTAACGGCGGCAGGCGCGACGCGTCGTCTCGAGGTCCCGCCCGCGCTTCTCCGGATGCTGCGCGAGGTACTCCGGCGAGTAGCGGCGCATGAACGGGAACTCGAGCGCCCAGGCCGCCTGCCCGACGATGGGGAGCCAGATCAGGTTCTGCTTGATGAAGAAGCGGATGAACGGCGCTCGGCGGTTGAAGGCGCGGAACACCGCGAAGATGTCCGTCCACGAGACGTGGTTGCTCACGATGAGGTAATGCGCGTCTCGCCGGAGATTCTCGACGCCTTCCACTCGCCACTCGACCGTGAGCAGCGCGTCGAGCACCACGTCGTTGCCCATGGCCCATCGCTCCCCCAGCCAGGTCAGGGCGACGATCATCAGCTTCCTGAGCCTCCCGAACGTCAACAGCTTGACCAGACCGCCGGAGAGGATCAGCGTCCCCCAGAGGATGAGGTTCAGGATCAGCAGCAGTGCGATCAGCAGCGCGCGCGGCACGTCGCGCAGTCTAAAGCGAAGAGCGTCCCTCACCGCAACGAACGAAGCGACTCGCTGGTCATCCGCCGCACTGCAGCCAGATCGACTCCGTAAGAGTGCGTCACTTCCTGAATCGCCCGCAGCGCTTCCTCCAGCCGCTCCGCCGCCGCCCGCCGCTGACCTCGGGAGATGTGATGCATCCCCGTGCTCACCTGCAGGAGTGCGCGCACGAGCGGTAGCTCCTCGCGCACGGACTCGAAGAAGAGCTCCTCGAAGAGATCGCTCGCCTCCAGCCAGTCACCGGTGGAAAAATGCGCCAGGGCGTCGGAGAACCGCGGATCGTCCGCGAGCGGGGGAGGGATCACTTCCGCACCGTGCGGACTGCACCCAGGATCGCGAGGGCGCCGAGGAAGGAGAAAGCGCCGGCGCGTGGGTCGAGCTCCCTCCAGCCTCCGAAATCCATGGCCGTGGCGGCGACACCGAGAAGAAAGGCGGTGAGGGTCGCCAGCAGCAGCTCGCCGAGCCGTTTGGAGGTCCGGCGCAGGGGTATGCTCCTCGCGAAAAGAAAAGCCGCCACACCGCTGAAGAGCCAGAGACCGATGCCCACGGCGGGATTATCACCCGACCCTTGCCCCTCGGTTGAGTTTGCATGGATCTCGCAAGAAGCGGCTCTCAGGAGAGCACCCGATGCTGGAAAGCCGCCACGGCAGCAGGAACGAGAGCAGCAAGATCCTCGCAATTGAAGATGATCCCGAGGTGCTCGCACTCTACAAGTCGTACCTGCAGAAGCGGGGGTACGAGGTGTTGTCCGCCACCGGCGCCCTCGAAGGGATCAACCTTCTGACCGCCAACCCCGACACCAGGCTGATCCTGCTCGACCTCAACCTCCCGGGCATGAGCGGCGAGGAGTGGATCGCGTGGTACGCCGCGCAGGGTCAGAAAACGCCGGTGGTCGTGGCGTCAGGAAAGGGAGACATCCTCACCATCACCAAAGGCAACAAGATGACCGCCGCCCTGACCAAGCCCTTCCACATGGAGGAGCTGCAGGAACTGATCGAAGTGCTGCTGGCCGACGACTGGCACGATCAGGTGTCGGTCGATAAGAAGCTCCATTGACCGATAGGCGTCAGCCCACGACCCCGTCGCTGCCAATCGCCTCGACTGGACAATTCTCCATCGCGTCTTTCGCCAGCAACTCTTCTTCCGGCGTCTCCGGCTGCTTGAACACGAACGAGAACGACTCATGGTCGTTGCGCGTGAAGTTTGCTGGAGAGGTCTCGCGGCAGAGGTCGCAGTCGATGCACTGCGAGTCCACGTAGTAGCGGCCCAGTGCCTGCCCGGGTACTTTGTCGTTCGGATCTGCCATTCGTTCGCCGCACCAAACCAGGAGGTCGTATGAAAAGATTTCTGTTCGTCGTCATCAGTAGCTTTCTAGCGCTGGGCGCCTTGGCGCAGCCCGGGCCCACGATGGGCCCCACCGGCTCAGTCACGGTGGGAGGGACCGGCCGCTCGTCCGTCACTCCGGACCGCTTTTCCTTCAACGTAGGCGTGCAGACGGTTGGAGCGACCGTGGATGCGGCCGTCGCGGAGAACAACCGCCGTGTGGCGGCCGTCATCGCCGCGCTCAAGAAGGCCGGCGCGCAGGACAAGGACATCCAGACCTCCCAGTTCTCGATCTACCCGCAGCAGGACTATCAGGAAGGCAAACTTCCCCGCATCCTGGGCTATCAGGTCTCGAACAACGTGACCGTTCGCAGTGAGAAGGTCGGCGACGCCGGCAGGCTCCTGGGCATCGCGGTCGCGGCGGGCGTCAACAACTCCTCCGGGATCAACTTCGAAGTCTCGGACCCCTCGCGCGGCCGCGATCAGGGACTCCGGGCTGCGTTCGACGACGCCAGGGCCAAGGCCGCTCTCCTCGCCAAGGCATCCGGCCGCACGCTCGGCCGCGCCCTGACCATCAGCGAAGGAACGCAACACACTCCGCCACCGATGCCGATGCAGCGCACCATGTCCATGGAGGCGAGGCTGGACTCCTCCGACGTGCCCGTGGAATCCGGGACCCAGCAGCTGACGTACACGGTCACGGTCACCTTCGAACTGCAGTAGTCGAGCGGTATCCGGAATCAGACGGAGCGGCGGGCCTGAGATGAGCCGGCCGCTCCGTTTGCTATGATCCTGCGCGATCGATGTCTGAGGTTACGATCGCTGCGGCGCGCGCTGAAGACCTGGAGCCCATCAAGGCTCTCCTGATCACGAACGGACTTCCGACCGAGGGCGTCGACGATCACTGGAAAACGTTCCTCATCGCCCGCGATGGAGAAACCGTGGTCGCATGCGGCGGCGCGGAGGCTTACCAGTTCGTGGCCCTGATCCGCTCCGTCGCCGTGGCGCCGGAGTACCGCAGTCACGGAATCGGACGCCGCATCGTTCGCCAGCTGCTCGACCGTCTGGCCTCGCGCGGACTCCGCGAGTTCTACCTGCTCACGACCACGGCCGAGGAGTACTTCCGCAAGCGCGGGTTCAAGACCATCGACCGCGACGAGGTCCATCCGCAACTGCTCTCGTCCCGCGAGCTCCAGGACGCGTGTCCGTCCACGGCCGTCTGCATGCGCCTGGTGATGCTCGCTTGAGACAGTAGGCAGTACGCAGTAGGCGGTAGGCAGGAGATACATCGAAAGCCTCTTCTGCTCCTGCCTACTGCCTACTGCATACTGTCTCCTGGTGATCTTCGACCTCCACATCCACGTCCAGCCCTGGCACATGGTCAAGGCCGAGGCTCTGGCACTGATCGACGACGCTGCGCATGCGGATGCGAAGGAGATTTTGTCCTCGCCGGAAAGCCTGCTCCGTCACCTCGACGCGCAGGAGGTCGAGCGCGCCTGTCTCATCAACTACGTGTCTCCCGATGTGATGGGCTTCACGCGCGAGGTCAACGACTGGATCGCGGACTTTACGAAAGACCATCGCCATCGCCTGGTGCCGGTCGGCTCGGTGAATCCGCTGCACGAGTTGAACGTGCGCGACGAGATCCGGCGCGTCCTCGACCTCGGCATCGGCATGATCAAGATCCATCCTCCACACCAGCTCTTTTCGCCGAACGCCTATCGAGCCGAGCTTTGGCAGCTCTCCGAGATCTATCGCGAATGCGAGGAGCGGGGAGTGCCGGTGATGTTCCATACCGGGACCTCGATCTTTCCGCGGGCGCGCAATGTATTCGCGGACCCGATGCCGATCGATGACGTGGCCAGCGATTTCCCGCGGTTGAAGATCGTCCTGGCACACGCGGGACGGCCGCTGTATGGCGAGACGGCTTTCTTCCTTCTGCGGCGTCACTCGAACGTGCACATCGACATCTCCGGGATTCCGCCGAAAGCGCTGCTGCGCTTCGTGCCGCGCGTCGCGGACATCGCGGACAAAGTGCTGTGGGGCACGGACTGGCCGTCGCCCGGCGTGGTGTCGATGAAGAAGAATGTCGCGGACTTCCGCGCGCTCGGTCTGGGAGCGGATGTCGAGCGCAAAATCCTCTGGGACAACGCGGTGGCGCTGTTCAGACGTTGACGCCGACTTTGCGCAACGCTTCGAAGGTGCCCACGTCGGACCAGCCGAAGTCGCCGCGCAGGGTGGCTACCTGCGGCGCTCTCTCCATCAACGCGTAGTCGATCGAGATCGAGGGCATCGCCTCGTACGTTGCCTCTGTGACTGAAGTGATCTCCGGAGCGGCCGCGGCGAGCTCCCGGCGAAAGACGCTGGTGCGCCACACGAACATCCCCGCGTTCCACGCGTAGTTCCCCGCACGGAAAAACTCCTCGGCACGCGCGACGTCGGGCTTCTCCCGGAACGAACGGACGCGCTGCACACCGTCGCCGAGCGGCTCTCCGAGCTCGAGGTAGCCGTAGCCGATGTTGGGCTCCGTCGGCTCGATGCCGATGGTCACGAGATAGTCGTTGTTCTCAGCAAACTGGTAAGTGCGATCGAGGACGCGGACGAACTCTTCTTCATCTGCGATGAAGTGGTCCGAAGCGAGGAAAGCGACGGTGCAGGGGCCGAGGCGCTGCTCGATGGTGAAGGTGCAGAGTGCGATGGCCGGTGCGGTGTTGCGGCGTGCGGGCTCGGTGAGCACGTTGTCGTGCGGCAGCTCGGGGAGATGCTCGCGAACCTTGTCGCCATACTGCACGTTCGTCGAGACGAAGA
>JANMSA010000040.1:0-2047 GCA_031388865.1 Acidobacteriota bacterium
CAAGCATGAGCTCTTGATGCCCCTCCCACCCAGGTCCCTCGACTCGACGCTCGGGATGACAGCGGGGACGAACGTTCCTGAAGTGCCGGCGACGTTCACCTCGCGCATCACAGGCTCAGCGGGTCGTCCCCGGCACGGCGCCATCGTCTTCGCCGGCAACGCTACGGTTCCCGTCTCCTCCACGGAAGTGCGGCGGCGCATTCGTGCGGGTGAGCCGATCGAAGAACTGGTCCCCCCGCCCGTGTCGCGCTACATTCATCATTACGAACTCTATCGAAAGGCCCAATCGTGAACGACTCCATTGAAGCGCGGGTGCGCGTAGCTGTGACTGCGGCGCTGGACAAGAAGGCATTGAATCTCGACGTCCTGTCGGTCGGCGCCGTCACCTCCATCGCGGACTACTTCATCATCGCCTCCGCCACGAACGAGAGGCAGGCCGTGGCCATCGCGGACAATGTGGTCGATGAGCTCAAGTCGCAGCTCGGGGTGAGAGTGCTGCTCGTTGAGGGCGCCAATCCCGGACGCTGGGTGCTGCTCGACTTCGGCGATTTCATCGTGCATATCTTCACCGAGGATGTCCGCCGCTTCTACGGGCTGGAGCGGCTCTGGGGCGATGCACCGAACGTGACCGCGGAGTACACCGGCGAAGCAGCACCGCGTACACTCAAGAAGACCTCGTAAGGCCGGGACGGCCGGCCTCAACCGCCCAAGGCCCCCGCGCGAGAGTCCTTTGAATGTCTTCCACGAAGCGGCCGCCTCGCCTGACGGACCTTTTCCGCACGCGCAACAGCGCCATGCGGAACGTCCTGGACACGGCTGCGAAGGTTCTCGATCACGACGTCAGTATCCTGATCCTGGGCGAGTCAGGAACAGGAAAGGACTACCTCGCCCAGTCGATCCACGCGTCCGGCACTCGCCGCGCCGAGCCGTACGTACACATCGACTGCGCGACCATTCCCGCGGACCTGTTTGAGAGTGAGCTCTTTGGCCATGAGCGAGGGACCTTCACCGATGCCCACACCCGCAAGGTCGGCAAGCTGGAAGCAGCGCGCCGCGGGACCGTCTACTTCGACGAGATCTCGTCGCTGACGCCGCAGCTGCAGGCCAAGCTGCTCAGGGCGATCGAGGAGCGCCGCTTCACGCGCCTGGGCGGTGCAACGTCCCTCCCCTTCGAAGCCCGCATGATCTCATCGACCAGCGCCGATCCGCGAGCACTCCGCCGCGATCTCTACTACCGCATCAACGTCGTGACACTGACGCTGCCGCCGCTGCGGGACCGGCCCGAGGATGTGCTGCCGCTGGCGAAACGCTTCGCGTCGCGCAAGCGGTTCGAGGCTGCTGCAGAGCGCCTGCTGACGAGCTACCCTTGGCCGGGCAACATCCGCGAGCTGCGCAACGCCATCGAGCGCGCCGTCATCCTCACGGACGGCGAGCGCATCGCCGCGGGAGCCTTGCCGATCCGAAACGCGGAAGACCTCGTCGCCGCTGCATCCCGCGGCACCTGGACGCTCGACGAGCTCGAATCGCACTACATCCGCGAGATTCTGGACGTCACCCGACGGAACTACTCACGCGCCGCAGAGATCCTCGGCATCAACCGCAAGACCCTCCTCGAGAAGAGGAGAAAGTATGGGTTGGAGTGAGCATCAGCGTCCCGGCCCGGAAGTCTTCGAGTCTTCGAGTCTTCGAGTCTTCAAGTCTTCGAGTCTTCGAGTCTTCGAGTCTTCAAGTCTTCGAGTCTTCAAGTCTTCGAGTCTTCGAGTCTTCAAGTCTTCAAGTCTTCGAGTGGTCCTTTCGGAAGGCTGAGGTTCATAGTCTCAGAGGTTCATAGTCTCAGAGCCGCGCTCATCCAACCCCTATGAGACTCTGAACCTCTGATACCATGCACCTCTGAGACCATGAACCTCCTCGAAGACTTGAAGACTCGAAGACTTGAAGACCCAGGCAACAAGACCCAGGCAACAAGACCCAGGCAACAAGACCCAGGCAACAAGACCCAGGCAACAACCCCAGACACCCATAGACATTGAGGCCCCAAGCGCCATGA
>JANMSA010000047.1:0-13350 GCA_031388865.1 Acidobacteriota bacterium
CCTCCACCTGCTACTTGCCATCACGCCTCCGGCTTGCACGCGCTCATTCGCCTCCACCACCGGCTATTTGCGATCTCGCCTCCGGCGTGCACGCGCGCATTCGCCTCCACCACCGGCTATTCGCCATCACGCCGGATCGCGTGTTTTGACGATTGACGCGTCGTTGTGTGGCGCTCGACATGACGGCTTTGCACGCCGGAGGCGTGGTGGCGAATAGCCGGTGGTTGAGCGCGTAGCGCGATACCACCGGAATGTGCGATGGGTTTGTTTTGCGCCCCGGCAGGGGCGCGGGACCACACAGGCGGCGAAGCCGCCGCAAGATCCATCGCCCCCGGCCTCGGCCGGGGGCACTTCGATAGGATCAGCGGAAGGCCTTGATCTACTTCGACAATTCTGCGTTCTCGATGATCACCGGGTAGCGGTACCCGGCTCCAAAGTCTTTGTCGATGCTCACTTTCCCCTTCACGATCACGACGTCGCCGACGGTTGCGACGGCATCGGTCGTCACGGTGATGTCGGCATCTTCGCCACCGGACTTGGAGCCGTCACGCAGGTGGATCCAGTTCTTCCCCATGATTCCGGTGAGGAACTTCACGACGGTCCCGCGCACCGTCACGGACTGTCCGTTGAGGGACGCGTTTGCGGTCAACAGCTCAGCGACCGTCTTCGCATCCTTGGTCTCCGCGCGCGGGACGGCCACGCTCGGGACATCAGGGGCCGTCATGTGCTGTGCGGGGGTGCCCGCCGGCTTGGCAGAGGGAGAGGCTGGGGCCGAAGACATCATTGCTGGCTGAGAGGGCGCAGCAGTCGGACGTCCGGCGATGGTGCCGAACGCGATCGTGTCGAACTTGCGGTTCAGCGTCTTCGATTCGAAATTGCTGGCCACCATCTGCACGTCGACCTTCACGCTTTGACCGGTCGCGACCTTCGACTGGGCGACCGCGGCCCACCGCTCACCGTCGGGCGTCTTCAGGCGCACGTAGGTGTATCCGGCGGCCTCCTGCGATTCCATCACGGTCCCGACCAGCTGCCCGGCGGACTCCTGCACCGGCACCTCGGGCTTCGGGGAGGGCGCAGCCTGCTGCATCGGAGGTGTTGTAGGCAAAGCGGCCTGAGGCTGCACGGCCTGCTTCCCGCTGCACGCCATGACCGTCGTAGCGGCAACGAACGTCAAGATGATGTTCTTCATAGGTTCTCACTTTCCTTCCGGCTCATACTGCTCCTGCTCCTGCCCCGCCGCCGCTGCTGAAGTCACAGAGAAAAGTGACGGCGCACACATTACTGAACGACATGCTGCGGTGGCGGCTTCCCGGTGGACTCGTTCGCCTTCACGAACGCGGCAATCGCCGCTGAATCGATCTCGACCTTGCCCGCCGCCCGGAGTCTCCCGACCCACAGGGCGCGCGCCTCGCGCTTCTTCCCGTCCAGCGCTCGCTCGGCCACCTTCGCCTGGACCTCGGCGAGAGGCGGTACCCTCGGTGGCTTCGTCTCGTGCAACTTGATGATGTGCCACCCGGCCTTGGACTGCATCGGCTTGCTGATGCCTCCCACCTTCAGCGCCAGGACTTCTTTGAAGCCTGACTGCACGTCGCCCGCGGCGATCCAGCCAAGCTCTCCACCCGCCGCGGCGCTGACCATGTCGCGTGAGCTCTTCTTTGCGACGGCAGCGAAATCGGAGGTGGCATCGAGCTTCAGGCGGATCTTCTTCGCCTCCGCTTCGGTCGATACGAGAATCTGCGCGACGCGCCGCTGCTCCGGCACCTCGAACTCCTTCACGTGGGCGAGGTAGTAGGCTTCGACATCCGCGGGGGACAGCTCCAGGTTCCGGAACACATGGTCGCGGAACAACATGCTCTCCACGACGTAGTCGCGATACCGGTCCACATCGTCGCGCACGGCGGGAACCTCGTTCATCTTCCGCTTTCTCGCTTCCAGGACGACCAGAGGCGCGTTGACCGTCTGGCGGATCCTCTCGTCGAGCTCTTTCTTCGCCTTCAGCGGATCGAGCGTCGAGAACCGCTCCAGATCGACCTTCTCGAACGTCTCGCGCAGGGTGAGCCGGCCACCCTCCCAGGTCGCCACCACCATGTCCGGAGAGGTCACGAGCAGTCTGGTCAGAAGAGCCGGCGAGAAGCCGCCGATGTTCAGCACGACGTGGTACTCGAGCCAGAGCTGATCGGTGATCTCTTTCTTGCGAGTCTGAAGCTTGCGCGCAAAGAGCGCATCCTCGATCTCCTTCGACACGGCTTCGAGCTTCGGCGGATCGACGTCGACGCGATTGATGACGTACACCACTTCGAAGCCGTCGCTGGTCTCAATCACCGGCGCGACAGCGCCCGGCTCCGTCGCGAAGACGACGCTCTCCCATGTAGGCTCGAACGTCCCCCAGGAGGACATGACATGTCCGCCGCGCAGCCGCGATTCGGCGAGCGAGCAGCCCCTTGCGAGAGTCTCGAAGTCGGCGCCCGCGAGCACCGCCGCGCGGACTTCCTCCGCTTCGCGGCGGCTGGATAGCAGGATCTGCCGCGCATGCAGGATCACGCTCAGCGAGTTGTCGCGGATGGTCCGGATCTCCTCCGGCGTGACCGACGCCTTCCCGTTGATCTCCTGCGCGACGAACCACTCCGCAAGCTTGGATCGCTCGTAGTCGTCGATGTACTTCGCGACCTCCGCCCCTTCGTCGAGACCGAGGGAGTACGCCTCCTGGATGAGCAGGCGATCGTCGATGACGACGTCGAGAAACTTCCGCGCCTCGGCATCGCCGCCGAGAAAACGGGAGTGACCGCTATGCCGGCTGTTGAACTGCGTGAGCAGCTCCCGACCCATCACGGCATCCCCGTTGACTTTCGCCAGCGGAGCTTCGGCGCCTCTCAGCACAGCCGGCGCTACAAGGAGCCATAGCCCTCCCACAAGAATCACGCTGCATCTCCGCATCGTCTCGTTCATGGCTTCTCCTCAGCTTGCCGTGGATCACGGCCTTCGGCGCGCGCTTCAATGGATCTCTTCGTCTTGCGTGCATCGCGCGCTGCGGCAAATGCTTTTGCGGCGCGTGGTACTCCGGCCCCCTGGGCCTGGATCAACTCGGTCGCCGCGCGGTCCGCGAGCGCAACCGCGTTGGATACCGAGCCGAGGAGCAGGAGCCCCGTGAAATCGGAACCCTTGCGATCGTGCTGCGCGGCCCAGAGCACCTGCCCCGATTGCGCGTCGATCAGGGACATTTCGACGGCGATCGCCGGCGTGTCGATTCCCCGCGCGGTCACGTCGTCGTACGTATAGATCGTGCCGCGCAGGAACAGAGAGGTCCCCACCGCGGCGCCGAGCCTGGCCAGGTCATCGGTGCCGATCCCGCGGAACGAGGCCACGTGCGCCTTGACCACGGCCTCGCGAAGCCGCGCCGGCTCGACGACCTCGAATCCCTCCGCTGCAGCGAGGCGGATTGCGAGCACTTCTGCGAAAACGCGCGGAGCCTGCGGCGACCTCGACTCGTTTGCAAACGGCAGAACACACACCAGGTGCGGCCCTTTCGGATCGAGCCCGGGGGCTCTGTACGATTGCGCGGGCGAGCGAAACAGGGAGAACGAACGCCGTGGCGACGGAGACTCGCGACCTGCCGTCGGGAAGCGCCTCATGAGCTCCGTCACGACGCGTACGGCCAGTGCGTCCGCGGTCTCGCGGCGTCCGAATCCGAAGAGCCGTTCCGTGTCGTCGGCCGCGAGTGCTGCGACGTCCGCCCAGGCCAGTGAGCCATCCGCGCGCACGAAGCGCGCCGTGACGGCAACGATCGGGTTCTTCCCGTCACTCCACGTATACACCGTTCCGCTCACCACGCCGGAGGCGCCGGTCTGCTCGACGATCTTCGCCCGCACGCCATCATCGACCCCGTCGAGGTAGCGCACGCGTTCCTTCTCCAGCAGCGGCCCGAGATCGCTGTCCATCACGCGCCAGCCCCGCGCCGCGATCGCCTTCGAGGCCAGACGCACGACTTCCAGAGGAGCTTGATCCGCGCCGCTGATATTGTCGAAGGGCAGCACAACCAGCGCGGACGAACTGCTCACGGGCGCCGCACCGTACACGGTGACCGCCAGCGAGACTGCGAAGATCAGAAGGAACGTTCTCATGGTCTCTACTTGAGGAGCGTGCCCAGCTCCCTCCGCACGACGGAGCGTGTCGCTTCCGTGAGCGACTCGCCGCCTAATCCGAACAATCGCGTCGAGACGCCCGCGCCCGCTCGGGTCTGACTCGTGGACCAGATCGTCGTTCCCGTCTGCGTCTCGATCAGCCGCACGTCGATGGTCACCTCGGGCGTGGAGGTCGTGCCGGTGCGGGCGTCCGCGTAGTCGACGACCGTCCCCAGGAACACGCCGTCGACGCCGAGATCCTTTCCGATGCGCTGAAAGTCACTCGGCCCGAGAGCCTCGGTCGTACTGACTCCGGCGGCACGCAGGGTCTTGGTCACATGCCCCGGCTCGGCCACCACGAACACCTGCAGCGTCAGGAGCTCGAGATAGAAGACCTTCTGCACCTTGTCCGACGCTGTGCGCTCGGGGGTCAGGTTGTCGAACGGAAGCACGGCCACCTTGACGATCGCGCCGAGGTCCGCGTTGGGATGGACATACTTTGTCTGCTTCGTCGACCGGCAACCGAGGGAGGCCAGCAGGACGAGCGCCGATGCAGTGATGAAGCGTGTGACAACTCGTAAGTCGGGTCTCATAGTTGATTCCTCGGTTTCATCGCGTCACCGTCACGGTTGCGAAAAGCGTCTTCTGCTCGTCCGTCGTCGGGCCGATGGCTGTGGCCACAGCCGTGTAGTTCACATCGACGGTGACGAAGCGGTTCATGGCCCAGCGTGGGCTGAAGATCACGCGTCGCGCGCGCCTGTCGGACATCGGGTCGATGTCCTCATCCCACGTCCCGGCCAGGGACACGGTGCCTCCGCCGAACGGACGCCATTCGACCCTGAGGCGCTGGGTCATTCCGGAGATGGTCTCGCCGCTCACGTAACCGATGCGGGCGTTGACGAGCAACGGGCGTCCTGGCTGCCAGATCAACTCTCCATAAAGGCGATCGTCGCGCGTCGGTCCGAGCAGTACGGTGGCAGGGTCGTTGGATTGGGAGACGGCGCTCTGGTGTGCGGCGCTCACCTGCAGGCGTGTGGTGCGCGTGAGCCGCGCAGCGCTCGAGAGGTTCAGGAACGTTCTGCGTGCCGGCAGCGACTGCCCCTCGATCGTCTGTCCCTGCATCCCGAGATCGAGGGTGAAGGAGACCGAGCGCAGGGCCTGCCCGTACGCACGCAGGGCCACGGTATCGATTGTGTTCGGTACTCCGAGCAGAGTCTGTGTCTGGCGGCTCGTCTCCGCCGTCAACTGCAGGCGGCGTGTGGGCGTGTATTCGAGGGCGGTCAGCCACGTGTCCGAGCGCTCCCCTGCGCCGTCATAGGTGTGAACGTCGCGCGTCGTGAAGTGTCCGCGCAGGCTCCAGAGGCGTGCCAGCGCGTAGTCGGCCGAGGCGCGATGATCGCCGCTCGTGCTTCCGGTGGACGCGAAGGCGGCGTAGTTCTGATTCAGCGCGCTGTACGAGCCGGCATAGGCGAGGGTGAGGCGGCGGAAGGGGCGGAAGCTCAGCGCAAGCCCGGCGTTCCAGGACTGCTGATCGCCATTGCGTCCGCCCCCTGGCGCGACGATCCGGTGGAAGAAAGCCTGCGCTTCCGTGACCAGCGTAGCCTCGGAGTTGACTCCGAAGTTCACGACCTTGAGCCAGCGTGCGAGAACGGGCTCGAACGTAATGGAGTAGAGCGAGCGGATATCGTCGAAGGAGCTGGTCACACCGGGGAGCGGTCTCCAGAGCAGACCGTCTTCGCTGATGTAGGCATCCCAGGTGACAGGGCCGCCGCCTGTGCGCAGCGGATTGCCAACGGGGTCGCGAACGATGATGCGGACCTCGTCGACGCGCTCGGTACGGCCGATCTCGAAGCCGATGTTCTGGAACGACACTCCGTCCGGGCCGAGTGCGATGGCCGCGCTGGTGTTGATGTCTCCATCATCGAGAGCGGGGTGTGGGGAGAGCGCCGGATCGCGGGTGTCTGCGGGCGTCTCATCGACTCCGTACACGGCGCGGCTGATCGGCACCGGGATCGGGACGAGCGTAGCCTCGGCTCCTGTGGCACGTTCGTCCGAGATCGACTGGAGAGCGCTGGCGTCGGCACTCAGTGAGAATCGGCCGCCGGGCGTGGCGTACGCGTAGCCCGCGCTCGCGCCATACGATTTCATGGAGCGCTCGTAGCCGACCCGATCGTCGGCGGAGCGGACATAGCGCGCTTCCGCCGAAGTCGTGAGGCCGCGCCACGGGTACTGCAGAATGGCCGAGGCGCTTTCGTCGGTGCCCGCAGTCTGCGCGGCGCCTTCTTTCGTTGCGTTGCGTTGCGCGATCACCATGAGCGACGGCAGTCCAACCGGATCCCAACGGAGGTTGGCGAACGACCGCTCCGTGGCGCGCTCGGTCTGGAGCTCGCCGCGCTGCGAGCGGTCGGCGAGATAGTCGCCGCGCAGCAGGATCCGCAACGTATCGGTATCGACGAGCAGCTCCACGGCCGGCTGGTACTGGCGCGACTGACTCTTCTCCGTGAACGCCGAGAGGGTCCGCTCGGTCGAGCCTTGAAAGTCGTCGGCCCGAAAGAACACGCGCAGGCGGGAGGTCCCCGTGAAGCCGCGATCGAGGCCGACGTTGTACGACTGGCGGAGACCGGATTCGATCCTTCCGCCAAAGTCGTATTTCTGGAACGACACCTGCCCGCGGCCGGAGAAGTCGTCCGCGGCGGCGACTGAGGCCGCGAGTGTGAGCACAGCGCAGATGCCCGTCCGTCTCATCGCGGGTAGCTCACGACGTAGGATTTCGTGGAGTGACAGGTCGAGTTGCAGGTGCCACCGGCCGCTGTCTGCGTGTAGGAGCTGATGCCTGGAAAACGTCCCGTGGCGATGAGCGCTTCTTCGCGCCTGCTCCCGTGCGTCTCGTGACACACGCCGCAGGCGACCTTCATTGTGCCGGAGTGGAAGGCGTGTCCAGCCGGCGCATTGAAGCGACTGGCGCGTTGCACGGTGGCATGCGAGGAAGCGTCGGCATAAACGTCGAACGAGTGGCAGTCGAAGCAGAGGTCGCCGCGCGACATCGGCTCCGGATCGGAGATCGAGGGCGAGCGCTTCTTGAGCAGGAACGGGTACGAAGATCCGTGGGGCCCGCGGACCCGGTCGTCATCGCTCGAGTGACAGTCGGTGCAGGAGACGCGGCTCTGCGCATCCCAGTCGCCCACGAACGCATTGCGATCGATGCGCGGATTCCGGCCGACGGCCTGGATCGGATGAAACGAACGGCTGGCCGGGCTGGTCTCGAGCGCGATGTCGCTCTGGCCGGGCGGTTGCCGGGTCCAGGAGGAGTGGCACTTGAAACAGATCTCGTACTCGTTCGCGGTGGCGGGATCGGCGGCTGTGCGCCAGGTATAGAGGGGAGCCATTCCTGCCACGCCGCCGGTGGTCTCCACGCGCGACACGCCCGCGAGCCGCTGCGATGCCTCCGGCGCCGGCGATGGAGCAGACGGCTGCATGGCGCGGTGCGGGTTGTGACAATCCGAGCACGTCGCATGACGTTGGGGCGCGCGGTTGTTCCCCTCGTGCGGGTCGTGAGTGCCGCGCGCATCGCGTGCGTGGATGGACGGTTTGCGCATCTCGGAACGGATGTCCGCGCCACCGCGCGCGCCGTCGTGACACCGCAGGCAGAGTCCTGGCTCGCGTTCCCGCAGCATCGCCGGGATCACCCCGGCGGAGTCGCGCACGCCGTGCGGGTCATGGCACTGGATGCAGAGGTTGCCCTCTGCACTGGTCATTGCATGCGCGGACTGTTGCCAGTCGGCAGCGCTCGGGAAAACGCCCGAGGGGCTCGGCGTCGCATGACAGGTGATGCAGAGCTCATTGTTGTTCGAAGCGAAGAGTCCGCGATTCTCGAGGCGTCCAGCGCGCGCGCCTTTGTTCGCGCGCCAGTTGTGGCACTGAACGCAGGAGCCGCGCTGCACGCTGGTCTGCCGCTCGGGGCCTTTCTGCGGATCGCCGTGCGGCGTCGAGCGGAATGCTCCGTTCTTCGCAAGCGCCGTGCTTGCGAACAGGACGAGGACGAGTGACCCGGCCAGAGCTTTCATTGGTTGTGGCACTGCGAGCAGGTGGAGTCGCTCGTGACGCCGTCCGCATAGATCAGGAGGGCGGGATTCGACGAGCCGTGCGCCTTGTGGCAGGTGATGCAGATGACTTCATCGTCGGCTGAGGGAATGGTGTTGTCGGAGGGGCTCTCCACCCGCACCCGTGGCACAGTGACCGCGACCCACGTGGGATACGAGGCGGACGACGCGCCGAACACGGTCTCGTCGACTGCGTGATCGGCCCCGTTGAACATGTCTGCATGGCAGCTGCCGCACCACGCAGAGACCCCGCTCTTGAAGATGATGTTGGACGGCACGTAGACGGCGGCGGGGTTGGAGCCATTCGCCAGTGTCTGCTGAAAAGTGACGACGCTGACCGGCGGGAGGCCGGTGCGCGTGGGGTCGGGGCGAAGGTTGCGGTAATTGTTGTTCCCGTGAGGATCGTGGCACGTCGTGCACGTCAGGATCATCGGGATCGTTCCCCCGGGCGGGACTTCAGCCGAGGGATTCTCGAGATTGTGGGCAATGTTCGTGGGGACGCCGCCGCTGTTTGGAAATGCGCCGGCGGACGCGTCGCTCACATACGTCACCGGGGCGATCACGTCAGGCGCGGCCGGGTTCATGCCGTCGTGACAGGAGAGACAGAGCTCGATCGTCGATCCGCGGCGCAGGAGCAGCCGCGCCGGCGTCGGAACGTCATCGGTCCGCATCGGCTGGCCGTCCTCGGAATTGTGCTGGGTATGGCAGTCCGAACAGACCGCGCTCGCGCCCATGTGCCATTCGCCCGCCCACAGCGGAACGACGGCCACGGCCCATACAGCAAGGATGATCACGAGGAGCCTCATCGCTTCTGCAGAGTAGTCATTGGGGCCTCAGGGCGAAGAGAGCGAGGGTCACTGTGGGATGTGGCCTTGGTCACATGCAGGGGGAAGCCCCGCAAACAAAAGAGGCCGGCTTTCGCCGGCCTCTCTCGTGCTGCTGGGGGAAGACTACACGCCACCCATGCCGTGGCAGGACTTGCAGAGATCCTTGTAGATCCCGCCGCCCTCTTCGTTCGGCACCGTGCCGCCGAGGCGGTCGGGGTAGATGAGTGCGAACGGATTGTTGTTGCCGTGCGCTTTGTGGCAGGAGACGCAGCCGGGGCTGTCGGTCGCCGCGCTGACCACGCCAGCGGCCTGATAGACCTTCAGAGTCTGGGCGGGACGAAGCGTCGCGCCGAACGTGGTGCCGGCGCTGGCCAGCGTCACGATGCTGGTCGGGTGGCGGACAAATCCAGTGCCGTCACCGACGTTCGAGGTGATCTCGCCGCCGTGGAACTTGCTGTGGCACACGCCGCAGAACTGATCCATGCGGTTGCTCGCCTTGCTCCCGGCGAAGTCAACCTCCGCTCCATTGGCCAGACGGCCGTAGGTGACCTTGTCGCGGCCATAGTAGGACGCGAGGGAGTCGGTGCCCCAGGTGCGCGTGTCGGCGGCGATGACGGCGTCCTTGTTCAGCCACGTGGCGGACTTGGAATATTCAGGAGTGATGAGGGGCGCGTTGGCCGCGCCGATCGTGGTGCGCATCTGATACGGGACGAGGTTGCGGAAGCCCCTTCCACCGTGCGGTGAATGGCAGCTGAAGCACTCCAGCGGGCCCGAGGCGAAGTAGTTGTTCACCGGCGCACCGTTGTATCCCGGAGGACGCACCGTCGAGCCGATCTTGTGGCCGCCGCCGGTCGAGCCTTCGCGCAGACCACCCGCGGAGCGAATGTAGCCGTTGCCGTGGTCGCCGATGACGTCAGGAGCCCAGGTCTTGCCATCGTGGCAGGAGGCGCAGACGTCGTCGTTCTTGAGGAGGTAATGACGACCCTCTGCCGGCGCGGCAGGTGCGATGTAGTACGGGTTGATGACAGGGCTGTTCAACACGGTGTTCGGTGCGGTGATCGCGGAGCCATCGGTCAGGTTGTTGTGCGCGCTCGCATGCATCGAGTGGCAGTCGGAGCAGTTGATGTTGGCGTTGTAATGGTAGTTGTCGAAGCCAACCGACTGAGCCATCGCTGGAATTGCTGCCAGCGCAAGCAGGGCGGCCAGGAGGACCATTGTTTTTCTCATCTTTGTATCTCCTAGGGAGACCCGTCCGGGGCTCCGATCTCACATCCCATAGTGCGTCGGCGATGCCATGCGCCAGGCACAGTACGCATGGGCCGCAACCGCTGTAGATGTCGCGAGTTGCGCGTCATTGTGACAACGATCACGGCAGGGCGGTGCGAGCGGTGTTGGGTGAGAATCCCCAATGAAACCGGGGAAATTCACGCAGCGTCGCTCTTGGTGGAGGCGTGTGGCGTTTGACGAAACCTCCCCGTGGATGGTCCAGCGCCCCTGCCGGGGCGCAAATCAAAACATCGCGCGTTCCGGTGGTATCGCGCTACGCGCTCAACCACCGGCTATTCGCCCCCACGCCTCCGGCGTGCAATGCCCATGGCGTCGCGCTACGGCTCAACCACCGGTTCATCGTCAACGCGCGCGATCCGGTGAACCGTTAAACGCTCAACGCCGGAAGCGCGTCGTAAACGCCGGAAGCGCGTCGTACACGCCGGAGGCGTGATGGCAAATAGCCGGTTGTTGAGCGCGAAGCGCGGGTACCACCGGTAGAAGGGCCCCCCCTTCGTTTGCGCCCCGGCAGGGCGCTGGATCCACGCGCAGTAGGGATGTTGCGCGCGCCGTCGGGCCGAGGGAACCTCGGCGCAGGGAGGTCACATGTCATCTACCCACGTGAGTCTTGGCTTTCACATCGTCTTCAGCACCAAAAACCGCGAACCGTTCCTCATGCCGCTACGTCGCGCGCGGCTCTACGAGAGGCTCGGCGGATGCATGAGAACGGCTGGCGGAGGTGCCCTCGAGATCGGTGGAGTGGAGGATCACGTCCATCTACTCGCCGGACTCAAAGCGAGCCATCGTCTCTCCGACATCGTTCGCGACACAAAGCGCGCGACATCGACCTGGTTTCACGAGACCCTTCGAGTTCCCTCATTCGCCTGGCAGGAGGGCTACGGAGCATTCACCGTGAGCCCATACGATTGCGACGATCTCGTTCGATACATTCGCGGTCAGGAGGAACACCATCGCGTCCGTACCTTCCAGGAGGAGTACCGGGAGATCCTCGCGCAACACAAAGTGGCGTTTGACGAACGCTACCTTTGGTGATCCCGCGCCGGCCCGGGGGTGACGGTCCCGCGCCCCGGCCGGGGCGCGGGACCAGCACGAGGAGCCTTCGTTGCGCGGCGCGGATCCGTCAACCGGCGCCATTGCGCTCGCGCTCAGCACGAATGCGCGCGGTGCACGCCGGAGGCGTGATGGCAAATAGCCGGTGGTCGAGCGCGTCAGCGCGATCCCGGTTGGCGCGAGTCCCCATCCATCGGCGCCGGACCCCGCGCGCCCTAGTCGACGTCCGCGGGGACGTCGTAGAGCTCGAAGACCTGCACGCGCTGCGTGATCCGTTCCGCGACGTAGATGCGGTCCTTCTCGTCGACTGCGACGTCGGTCGGATACTCGAGCTGCCCCAGGTTTTCCCCGAGGCCGCCGAACACGGTGAGGAGGACGCCATGGCTGCTGAAGACCTTCACCTGTTGACGCAACTCGTCGGTCACGATCACGCGGCCCCGCGAGTCGACGGCGATGCCGGAGGGGAGGGAGAAGTTCTGCGCGCCCATCTCGTGTTTTCCCCAGCCGCGCAGAAAGTTCCCCTGTTTGTCGAAGAGCTGCACTGCGATCGCGCGCTGGTCGATGACGTAGATGGTGCCATCGCTGCCGATCGTGAGAGCGCAGATGGCCATGAACTGTCCGTCGTCCGTCCCGTGGCTCCCGAACTGGAACTTGAGCGTCCCGTTCGGGCGGTACACGAAGATCTGCGCGGTGCGGTTCTCGGCAACGTAAAACTGCCCGAGGGTGTCGTAGGCGATGGCGCCGATCACCGGCCGCTCGCCCAACTCGGGCAGCACGGCATCCCCTCGGTAGTCTCCTCGATAATTGAAGAGCCGCACCCTGGTGCGGCTTCCCTCCACCACGGCGATCCCGCCGCCCGGTGCCGCTGCGAGACGCACGGGATCCTGCAGGTGCTCGTTCGACGAGAACGAAAACATCTCCGTTCCGTCCGGCCGGTGAATCCCGATCCGCCGCGTTCCTCCGTCCGCCATCCACAGCTCCTGATGCTCACGGTCGTACGCGAGCGCCCGCGGCCGGGAAAAGGAACCGAAATAGAGAGACTGATTGAACATGAACAGCGGCCGCGCCTGCGGCCGCATCGGCCGCTCCTCCGGCGCCTCCTGCGGAAAAGTCGCCGAGGCCAGGAGCAGCGTGAGAAGGAGCGCAGCTCGCATCATCGAGCTCCGCCGCCCACCTTCACCGATTCATCGGCCGCGTGACATTCGATGCAGAGCGCCCGCTGAGAGTCGGCGCGAAGCATCATGCGCTGCTGCGAAGCATGCGGGGAATGGCACGAGAGGCAGTTCATCGGCAGACTGGTTCGGGGATCGATGACGTTCGAGCCGAGAGGATGACCGAACTGCGCGTGACCTTTGTGGCACTTCTCGCAGACGGCGTTGATCTCGCCCTTCAGGAGCGACTTGCGGGTTGACTGGTGCGGCTCGTGGCAACTCGTACAGCGGCCACCGTTCGCGGTCAGCGGATGGATGGACACTGCCTTCGCCATCTGTTCCCGGACCTTCGCGTGGCAACTGAGACACACGTCGCGCTCACGCCCCTTCACGAGGCCGGGATCGTCCGCAGTGTGTGGGTTGTGGCAGGTGACGCATCCCTGATCGAGGGC
Source organism: Acidobacteriota bacterium (assembly GCA_031388865.1). GTDB lineage: Bacteria > Acidobacteriota > Thermoanaerobaculia > Gp7-AA8 > Gp7-AA8 > QHVT01. The sequence goes on from JANMSA010000047.1 coordinate 12,986, forward strand.
TTTGTGCGCGCCTGGCTTCTGCGCCACGTCGCGCACTGCCGCGTGGCAGCGGAAGCACAGCTCGGTCGAAGTCTTCGCCTGCAGTGCCTGCGGCTTCGATCCGGCCGTGTCATGGCAGCGCGCGCAGCTGGTGAACACTTCATGAGGCTTCGAACGGATGAGATGCAGCTGTTGCGAGCCGTGCGGGTTGTGGCACGACACACAGTCGAGCGATGACGCGGGGAACCTGCGGTGCGCGGTCGCGAGCGCGGCGTCCGAGGGGTCGTGACACGTACGACAGAGAGCATTGGCCGGCTGGACGAGCAGGCCTGGCTGCTCGGAGGCGTGTGCGGAATGACAGGTGTCGCAGCTTCCCGCATCGAACG